>NZ_JBHWYX010000005.1:0-223659 GCF_042728795.1 Streptomyces sp. NPDC060184 | reverse complement strand
CCGTACGGGCACGCACGCGCGGGCACGGAGTTCCGGTGGCCGGAACTCCGTGCCCGCGCGTGCGTCCGGGCGGGACGGGCCTCAGGACGCGGTGCTCGCCGCCCCCGCGCCGGCCGGCGCGGCGAGGGAGCGCTCGCTCTGCCGGGAGCGGTACGACATCCAGGCCGCCACCAGGGCGCCCGAGATGTTGTGCCACACGGAGAAGACGGCTGCCGGAAGCGCGGCCAGCGGGCTGAAGTGGGCGGTCGCCAGGGACGCGGCGAGACCGGAGTTCTGCATGCCGACCTCGAAGGCCATGGCGCGGCTGGCCGGCTGGCCGAGACGGGTGAGCTTGCCCGCGCCGTAACCCAGTGCCAGGCCGAGGCCGTTGTGCAGGACGACGGCGATCAGCACGGTGGCGGCGGCCGACTTGATCGCGCCCGCGCTTCCCGAGACCACCGCGCAGACGATGGCGGCGACGGCCAGCGAGGAGAGCCAGGGCATGGCGCCCAGCACCCGGTCGACGAGCTTGCCCGCGACGAGCCGCACCACCAGCCCGCCGATCACCGGCAGCAGCACGGTCTTGAGGATGTCGGTCACCATGGAACCGGCGTCCACGGGAAGATAGGTGCCCGCCAGCAGCAGGGTCAGCGGGGGCGTCACCAGCGGGGCGAGCACGGTGGAGACGGTGGCCACGGAGACCGAGAGCGCCACGTCGCCCCGGGCCAGGAAGGTCACCACGTTCGAGGCGGTGCCGCTGGGCGCGCAGCCCACCAGGATCACGCCCGCGGCCAGCTGCGGCGGGAGGTCCAGCAGGTGGGCGATGATCCAGCCGAGGCCCGGCATGATCACGTAGTGCGCGACCAGCCCGATGGCGACCGCCCAGGGGCGCTTCGCCACGCCCTTGAAGTCGTGGGGCGTCATCGTCAGCCCCATGCAGAACATGACGACGCCGAGCAGGTACGGCACCGCCTTCGTCCAGCCCTCGAAGGTCCCGGGCGTGAGGAGGCCGGCCGCGCCCGCCACGAGGACGAGGACGGGGAAGACCGTGACGGCGCGCCGCGCCGCCTTGCTGTCGGTGCCCGTGCCGTCGGCGGCTGTGTGATCCGGTGTCGTCTGTTCGCTTCGCACAGCCGCGATAAGACTCTTTTTCCGTGTGCTGCCGCAAACCCGTCTCGATATGTGGGCACTGCATCCATCATGTGTCGCACCGGGGACCGGCTGCGGGCCGGGGACGGGCCGGGGCCGTCGGCCGGCACGCTCACAAGGCGTACCGGCCGACGGCGGGAGCCGGTCCGCTACCGGACGGACGCCGCGGCGGTGTTGGCGGCACCGTTGACGACGAACTGCGATCCGGGTTCGATCAGCACGTCGCCCTGGGCCGAGCCGGTGATCGTCACGTTGGTCAGTGTGGCGCTGCCCCTGGCTCCTCCGTGCGCGAGGATGCCCGAGCCGTTGAGCGAGTTGGTGATCTTGACGTTCGAGATCTGCGCTCCCGGTACGGAGCCCCCGCCCGTCTTGAACTGGATGCCGTCGTAGGTCGAGTCCTGGATGTCGGTGTCCCTGATGGTGACACCGGGAATGTCGGGCCCGGCCGCGAACAGGGTGATGGCGCCGAACTCCTGCGCCTCGCCCCAGAAGGCGCCGCCCGTCCGGTAGAGGGCGTTGTTGGCGATCAGGGTCTGCCCGGAGAAGGGCAGCGGGTCGTGGTCGGTCGCCAGCATGATGCCGGGGTAGTTCATGGTGTCGGAGACGATGTTGTTCTCGATGGTGTTGCCGTAACCGCCGTAGACCGCGATGCCGTTGGCCCGCCAGGGCAGGGCGATCGTGTTGTTGCGGAAGTGGTTGTCGTGGCCGATGTCCACCGACTGGTTCTTCACGTACTTGTTCGACCAGACGGCGAGCGAGTCGTCGCCGGTGTTCCGGAAGGAGGAGTTGAAGACCGTCGAATTACGGGTCCCGTTGGAGAGGTTGATGCCGTCCGCATAGGTATTGCGAATGCGCATTCCGGTGAATTCCACACCGTCGCCGGGTCCCCAGAGCTCGGGAATGTTGTCGTAGTCGCGGCCCACCCACACTCCTACGTTGGAGTGCTCCAGCCAGACATTGGTGATCTTGGTGTTGGTGCCGAAGCGCCCGTTGAGGCCGACACCGCCCTCGGCGTTGCCGTCACCGCCCCGGATCGTGCCGGAACCGAAGATCGCGATGTCGGAGATGGTGGTGTTGTCGTCGATGTCGAAGCCGAAGTTCCCCTCGTGCGGGTGGTTGATGCCGCCCGCGTTCTGCGGCTGGATGAGGGAGTACAGCTGGGAGTGCCACATGCCCGCACCCCGGATCGTGACGTTCCTGATGCCCACCTGGTTGTACTGTCCCCGGTTGAGCGGATCGTCGGTCAGGATCTTCTGTTCCTGCCGCCACTGCCCGGCCGGAATCCACACACAGCCGATCTCGCCGTTCTGGTCGGCCGTCACCGCCCGCTGGATGGCGTCGGTGTCGTCGATGCCGTCGTTCGGCACGGCCCCGTAAGTGGTGATCGAGACGCAGCCCGCGGGCTGCGCGGCCGGGGCCGCCACCTGCTCCAGGTCCACGAGGTCGATGATGTAGAAGGACGCGGTGTCGCCCGCGTCGCGCTGGAGGCGGAACTTCGTGCCGACCGGGTAGGTCTGGCCGAGCAGCGCGTTCGACTCGTCGAAGAGCCTGCGGGCGTCAGCCTGCGGCTGGTTGGTCAGTCCCTCCGGGCTGTCCGTGTCGCCGTACAGCCAGCTGTGCTTGGAGGAGAGCGTCAGCTTCCGGGCGAAGGTGTTGTTGACGTAGAGGCTGATCGTGGCCTCCGTACCGCCGCCGCCGGGCGCGTCGGGGATGGAGTTGCGGACCACCAGGGAGTTGGTGGGCACGGTCGAGGTGATCTCGACGTACTGGCCGGTGGAGTTGAGCCGCACCGACTGCCGGCCCGAGGACTCGGTGGCGAAGTTGGTGTGCCCGAAGGTGCGCTTCTGGTCGGCGGTGAGCAAGGTGCCCTGGTAGGTGCCCTGTTCCGCCTCGTACTCGGTGTACGGCACCGCCGCGCCGCGGCCCACCACGATGGCGCGGGAGAAGACGTTGTTGTTCTCGTTGGTCTCGGCGAGGACCCCGGTCGCGTCCGCGGTGGCGGTCAGATTGGCCCCGCCGCTCTTCGCGGTCCACGTGCCGCTGATCGGCACGGTGACCGTGCCTCCGGCGGGAATGGCCCCGGTGGTGCCGTTCAGCGTGGTGCTCTCCACCTGGAGGCGGGTCACTGTCGACGAACTCACCGCCGTGGTACCCCGGTTGTTCACCGAAACGGTGAAGGTGACCGCGGCACCGACCGCGGGGCTGGACGGGCTGGAGGAGATGCCCGTCACCTGGAGGTCGGGCCCGGGGCTCTGGGCGACCACCAGCTTCGACGCCGCGGTGCGGCTGTTGTTGCTGTTGTCCAGCTCGACGACGGTGTCGGTCGGGTCGACCACCGCCGAGACGGAGTACGTACCCATCGGACGCTTGCCCGCACTCACCGCGACCGTGGCCGAGGCGCCGGCCGCGAGCGCGCCCACCGAGGCGCTCTGGACGACCTGGCCCTCCAGGCTGACGTCGACCGTCGTCGCGGGTGAGGCGGCCGAACCCGCGTTGCGCACCGTGGCGTTCACGGTCACCGCGTCGCTCTCGGAGGGAGCGGAGGGCGACCAGGTCAGGTCGGAGAGGACCAGATCCGGATTGGGTGCGGCCGTGCCGACCACCTGGACCTCGGCGACCTGGGCGCCGGGAGCGCCGGTGTTGGAGAAGAACTTCAGCTGCACGTCGGCGTACCGCCCGCTGACCGGGACCGTCACCGTGTTTCCGTTGCCTGACGGGGAGAAGGCGTAGTCGGCCTGGCTCTTCAGCGAGGTGAAACCGGTGGCGGACTGCGCCCGGCCCAGCACCTGGAGGCTCTGCGTCCGCGCACCCCACGCCGCGTCCGGCGAGAGCTTGACGACGACCGCCGAGAGATCGGCGTCCGAGCCGAGCTTCACCGTCAGCGTGGCGGGATAGCCGTTCGACTCCCAGTACGTGTCGCGCCGGTCGTCATTGGCGTTGGTGCCCACGTACGTCTGCGCGTACGAGGACGCCTCGATCGGCTTGTTCAGCGCGAGGTTGGTGCCGGTCGGCGTCGGTGTTCCGGGGTCCGTGCCGCCGGCCGCCTCCCCGTAGACCTCCAGCTGGGAGAGCTGCGCCGCGTTCCAGCCGGTGTTCGCGGTCACCAGCACCCGTACGTACCGCACCTGGGCCGCGGCGAAGCCGACGGTGACCGTGTTGCCGGCCGCCGGGGTGAACGACCGGGCGGCCGAGGCGGACAGGGTGCTGAAAGCGGAGCCGTCCGTACTGCCCTGGACGGCGAGCGTCTGGGTGCGCGCCTCCCAGGTGTTCGGCAGCTTCAGCACCACCTGGTCGACGCCGGACGTCGTGGCGCCCAGATCGACCTGGACCCACTGCGGGAACGTTCCGGGGCTCTCCCAGTACGTCTGCTGACTGCCGTCGGTGACGTTCGACGCCGGGTAGGCGCCGAGCGAACCGCCGGCCGACGCCGGCCTGCCGAGAGCCAGGTCGGTGGTCCGTCCGGCCGCCGAGGCGGTGGCGGCCGGCAGTAGTCCGACGGTCATCAGCGCGGCTGTCACCGCACCGATGACGAGCCGCCGCCATCCGTGTTGCTTCCCTCTCATGCTGTCCTCAGTTCCGTGGGCCTGCGGCGCCGGCCGGACACGGGGAGCGCATGCGCCGGGGGTCCGACGCGCGGCGTCGGACCCCCGGCGACGGCCGCGTGCGGGCTGCCGGTACGCCGGGTGGGGGGTCGATCGGGACATCGGCAGGAGCGAGGAGCAGGCCGCCTGCCGCGAACTCGCGTTCCTTGCTTGGTAATTTGAGAGATCTAGTTGATTTTTTGCGGTGCCGAGGTGACAGGTTTCTAGTAGGCCTCCGTTTTGTCAACGGTTCTCGCACCGGTGCGACGGTCGGCGGTGTGTTCACGCAGCTCGGCGGCGCAGGCGGGCGGAGCGCGGGCCGTTCCCGGTCGGCGCGGAGAGCGTGCGGCGAGCGGTGCGGAAGTTGCGCGGGCGGCGCGGCGCGGAAGGCCGGCGGTGTTCGACGCGCGCCCCGGGGAAATCCGGCGGGGTGCGCGCTCGTCCGCGCACCCCGGCGTCGGCTCGGAAGGGGCGGCCGAGCAGACGCACGCCCGCTGAGCGCGGCAGCGCCCCGCCGCCGCGCTCCGTCGGTCGTCGCGCCTCAGACGAAGGGGGAGCCCCGGGTGGCGGCGAGCGCCGTCATGCGCCTACCGGCCGCCGTCGCGCCCGGCGGGCCGCGTCCCGTGGCGGCGTGCCGTGCTGGCCCGGACGATGAGCTCCGGTGCGACGGTGAGGTGCTCCGTGCCCGTGGCCGTACCCTCGATGTGCTCCAGCAGCAGCTCGATGCTGTAGCGGCCGAGCGCGGCGAAGTCCTGGCGGACCGTGGTGAGCGGCGGCGGGAAGAACTCCGCCTCCGGGATGTCGTCGAACCCGGCCACCGCGACGTCCTCGGGGGTCTGGAAACCCGCCTCCCGCAGGGCGCGCAGCACCCCCAGGGCCATCTGGTCGTTGGCCACGAAGACCGCGGTGAGCCCGGGGCCCTGCGGCGACGACGCGACACGCCCGGCGAGCTGCTGCCCGGCCCGGTACCCGGACATCGGGCTCCAGTCGCCGCGCAGGGGTGCCGGGATCTCGGCCCCCGCCGCACGGAGCGCGCCCTCCCACCCGGCGGTCCTGGCCTCGCTCTCCAGCCAGTCACGGGGTCCGGCGACGTGCCAGACGGTGGAGTGGCCGGAGGCGAGCAGGTGTTCGGTGATCATGCGTGCGCCGAGCTCCTGGTCGAGGGAGACTCCCGGCAGGTCGAGATCATGCCCGCCCTCCACGGTCACCACCGGACACGGAGCCTGGAGCGTGGTGAGCGCGCGCACCGCGTCGCGCTGCGGCGTGATGGCGATGATCCCCTCCACGCCCCATGCGCTGAGGTGCTCCATCGCCTCGGTCAGGGCCGCCCGGCTGGCCACCCGCAGGGTGACGGCCGAGACGAGGTATCCCCGGTCGCGTGCCGCCTCCTGTACCCCCGCGAGGGTGCTCGCCGGCCCGTGGAGCGTCGTGTTGACGGCGATGACCCCGAGCGTGTGGGTGCGCCGGGTCGCGAGCGCCCGGGCCGCCGAGTTGCGGCGGTAGCCGAGCCGTTCGATGGCCTCGGTGACCTGGGCTCGGGTCTTCACACTCACGTTCGGGTGGTCGCTGAGGACCCGCGAGACGGTCTGGTGCGACACGCCTGCCACGCGTGCCACGTCCGCCATCGTGGGTGCCCTCGCGGCGTCTGCGGGCCGGGGCAAATCCGTTCCTCTCTGTGGAGTCCGGAGCGTCGGAAACAGTTCGACCTCAAGGTACCTGCCGTGTGCAGGTGTACGAAGGTCGCTGCCGCGAAGCGCTCGTCCCGGGGGAGTGTGCGCTCACATCGTGGCACCTCCCCATCGCCTGGTTGTTTGTCAGTTACCGCGTGGGGCTTGAGTTCGTGTCATGTTAGCGCTCACAATCTAGCTGCGTCAGTACGTGTGACGTCATGCGTACGGGCTCGCGGGCGTTCGGGCGGTACGCGGACGCCCGCGGTACGCCCGGGCCCGGGCGCACCCGGACCGAACCGAGGCGCACCCGGGCCGAGGCGCACCCGGGCCGAGGCACGCCGGGGCCGAGGCACGCCGGGACCGTGGTGCTCCGGGGCCGTGCGGGGCCCGGTCCGCGTGCCCGTGGGCGGGTGCCGGGGAGCAGTTGCTGTTGTCCTTGCCAGAGAGACGGTCCAGAGGGACGGTGAACGTGTCATGAGCGAGACCACACTCCGCGAACTGCGCAGTGAGGTACTGGCCGCCAACCTGCGCATTCCGCAGGCCGGCCTTGCGACGCTGACCTGGGGAAACGTCAGCGCGGTGGACCGTGAGGCGGGGGTTTTCGTCATCAAGCCCTCGGGTGTCTCCTACGCCGACCTCACCGAGAGCGACCTCGTGGTGGTCTCGCTCGCGGACGGCAGTGTGGTGGAGGGGCGGCTGCGGCCGTCCACCGACACCGAGACCCACCGCTGTCTGTACCGGGCGTTCCCGTCCGTCGGCGGGGTGACCCACACCCACTCCGAGCACGCCGTCGCGTTCGCCCAGGCCCGCGTGCCCATACCCGTACTCGGCACGACCCACGCCGACACCTTCAACGGACCCGTCCCCGTCACCGCCGACCTCACCGCCGAACAGTGCGCCAGGGACTACGAGTACAACACCGGTCAGGTCATCGTCTCCCTGCTGGAGGGCGACGACCGCCGCGCCCGCGAGGTGCCGGGCGCGCTCGTCTCGCGCCACGGACCGTTCACCTGGGGGGCCACCGCGACCGCGTCGCTGGAGAACGCGATCATCTGCGAGGCGGTGGCCCGGATGGCGCTGCACACCCTCGCCCTCCGGCCCGGCGGAGCCGGTGCGACACCTCCGCCGCAGCATCTGCTGGACCGCCACTACACGCGCAAGCACGGGCCGGACGCCTACTACGGCAACGCCTGACCCCCGGGCGACGGGAGCGGTGCCGGTCCGGTGGACGCCACCGGACCGGCACCGGCCCCTCACACGAAGCGCCACAGGTGGTCGTCCGTGCCGTTGTCGTCCCACTGCACGACCTGCGCGCCCTTGGCGGTCGACGCGTCGAGCACTCCCAGGACCCGGCCGCCGTTGGCGTTGCGGATGCGGAAGCAGCCGGCCGAGCCGTAGCGCAGTTGCCACAGGTGGTCGGCGGTCCCGTTGTCGTCCCACTGGAGCACCCGCGCCCCGGCCGCCTGGGACGCCCCCTCGACCCCCAGGACCTTGCCGCTGTGGAGGTTGCGCAGCCGGAAGCGCCCGCCGGTGTCCCGTACGGCCAGCCAGAGGTGGTCGTCGGTGCCGCTGTCGCCCCACTGGACCGCGAGCCCGCCGTTGGCGGTGGACATGGAGCTGATGCCCAGCAGCAGCCCGCTGCGCAGGTTCTGGATGCGGTGGTACCCGCTGGGGACGAACCACCAGGCGTTGTCCGCACCGCCGTTGTCGCTGTCCTGGACGGCCCGCGCCCCCGCGGCGGTGGAACCGGCCCTGATGCCGAGGACCTTGCCGCTGTGGGAGTTGCGGAGCCGGTGCGTACCGTCGCCCGTGTCGAGCGGCGTCCAGAGATGGTCGGCCGTACCGGAGTCGCTCCACTGCAGCACGTCCGCGTCGTCGGCGGTGGACATGTCCCGCACGCCAAGCACCTTGCCGCTGTTGGCGTTGCGGAGCTTGAGCGCCCCGCTGTCCGCGACGAGCTGCCAGTCGTGGTCGGCGGTGCCGCTGTCGTCCCACTGGAGCGCCACGCCGCCGTCGGCCGTCGACATGTCCTGGATGCCCAGGACGAGACCGCTCTGCGCGTTGACGAGCCGGAAGCCGGAGACACCGGCCCTGCCGTCGGCGTCCCAGTAGACGCCTGCGTTCTGGTGGTGGTTGTCGTAGAAGGGGATGAGGCTCACCGGGGTGCCGTTCGCCCGGGCGGTGAACGTCAGGGGCGTCGACGTCGCCGTGATCGACGAGGTGGTGAGCAGGGGGAGTACGCCACCGAGAGCGGTGGAGCCGAACGCGCCGCTGAGCACCACGGGGCCGTAGGAGACCGTCTGCACCTGGGGCCGGTCGGGGGTGCCGGTCAGCGCCAGCCGCATCGGGAACCGCAGGGTGACGGTGTCCCCGGAGGCCCAGGTGCGGTCGAGCGTGGCGTAACTGCCCGGCGTCAGGGCCAGGTTCTGGGTGGTGCCGTTGACGGCGACCGAGGCGCCGGACGTCCACCCCGGGACGCGCACCCGCAGTGACCACCGGCCCGCGGTGCCCGTCACCTTCAGCACGGTGGTGTCGGACGCGGGGAACGTGGTGGTCTGCGTGACCGTGACTCCGCGCTCTGCCCAGGTCAGGACCGAGGGGACGAAGAGGTTCACCCACAGTCCCGCGGAGTCGGAGAAGTACACCGAGTCCATCAGCTTGGTGTGCGTCTCCAGCCCGGTGCCCTGGCAGCAGGTGAACGTGTCGTAATCCCTGCTGTACGTGCGTCGGCCGCCGGGGTTGAGCGGCGTGAAGTAGCAGACGTGGCCGTGCGGATCGGCGGGGTCCTGCTGCCCGACGAGCTGGTTGGTCAGTGCCCGCTCGTAATAGTCGGCGTACGCCGTCCGGTTGGGATCCAGGGTGAACAACTCACGAGTGAGCTTGAGCATGTTGTACGTGTTGCAACTCTCGCAGGTGTTGTCCGTGAGGTACTGGCCGATGGCTCCGGGAGCCTTGAAGAACTCGCCGACGCTGTTGCCGCCGATCGCGTAGGAGTGGTGCGTCGTGACGATGTTCCAGAAGTTGACCGCGATGTCCCGGTAGCGGGTGGCCCCGGTCGCCTTGTACTCCCGCGCGCTCCCGACGATCTTGGGGATCTGCGTGTTGGCGTGCAGCCCGTCCAGGCTGTCGGTGCCCGCCGCCAGCGGGTCGATGACCGCCGCGTGGTCGAAGCGCTGCGCCACGGTCAGCCAGCGGCTCTCGCCGGTCTGCTGGTACAGGTCGGTGAGGACCGCGTTCATGCCGCCGAACTCGGTCCTCATCGTGGTCTGCATCTGCGCGGTGGTGAGGCGTGCCGTCCGCACGTCCACCCACCCGGCGAGGGCGAGCAGCACGTCCCGCGCCTGAGCGAGCCCGGCCAGCCGCCAGGCGTCCAGCAGACCCGCCAGCGTCTTGTGGACGCAGTAGTAGGGCACGCCCTTGCGCACGCCCGTCTCGACGGTGTCGAAGTCCGACTCCGGGAACCCGGAGAGGTACCCGGCGCGGTAACCCGTAGGTGCGGCCTGGCACTTGGCGAGTTCGGCGACCATGTACACGAGCCGGTCCAGGAAGACGCTCTCCTTGGTGACCGCGTACGCCTGCGCCCACGCGCTGAGGAAGTGCCCCTGGCTGTGGGTGCGGAACTCGAAGTCCGGGGCCTCCCACCCGTAGCACTGCTCGGCTCCCTTGGTCGAAAGCCCGTGATTGGTGCGGAAGTTGTACAGCAGGCGGTCGGGGTCGATGAAGCGCAGATAGGCGAGCGTACGGTCCATGTTCTCCCGCCAGCGGCCCGCCGTGAGCTGGACGCTCCCCAGCGGGAAGGGCTGCACGAGTGCGCCGGTCTCGGCGCGGACCGGAGCGACCGCGTCGGCGGCGGCGGTGGCCGCCACGGCGGGGGAGGAGGCGAGCGCCGGGGCGAGCGCGGCGAGCGCCACCCCTCCCGAGGCGGAGAAGAAGAGCCGGCGGTTCATGGCGGTCATGGAGTGGTCGTCCTTCCGAAGGGGGTGGATGCGGCGGCACGGGGTCTCCCGGTCCCCCCGTGCGACGCGTCGTACGGGGGGACCGGGCGGGCTCAGCCGGTGACCAGGAAGGTCGCGTTCTGCCGGGCGGCCCGGGGTCACTCCTCCACGACGGAGAAGCGCAGGGCGGTGCGGGAGCGGTACACCTCGCCGGGCCCGAGGAGGGTGCTGGGATCGTCGGCGCGGTTGGGGGAGTCCGGGAAGTGCTGGGTCTCCAGGGCGATCCCCGCGTGCGGGCCGTAGGGGCGCCCGCTCTTGCCGGTGATCTCGCCGGCGAGGAGGTTGCCGGTGTACACCTGTATCCCTGGTTCGTCCGTGTGCACCTCCAGGCGCCGCCCCGAGGCGGGTGCGCGGAGCACGGCGGCGCTGCGCAGTTCCCCGTCCGGCGCGTCGCCGAGTACCCAGTTGTGGTCGAAGCCGCCACCTCCCAGGCGTAGTTGCTCGTCGTCGCGGGCGAACACCGCGGAGAGGCGGCGGGGGCGGCGCAGGTCGAACGGGGTCCCCTCGACCGGCCGGTGCGGGCCGTCCGGGATCAGCGCCGCGTCGACGGGGGTCCAGCGCGGTGCGTGGATCTGGAGCTCGTGGCCGAGCACGTCACCGCTGCCCTCTCCCTCCAGGTTCCAGTAGGCGTGGTTGGTGAGGTTGACGACCGTCGGCGCGTCGCTCACGGCGTGGTAGTCGAACGTCAGCGTGTCGTCCCGGTCCAGGGTGCAGGTGAGCCGGACGCTCAGGGTGCCGGGAAAGCCCTGGTCGCCGTCGGGGCTGCGCAGGAAGAGCCGTACGCCGGTGCGGTCGGAGGTGTGGACCGGTTCGGCGCGCCACACCCTGCGGTCGAAGCCGTCCGGTCCGCCGTGCAGGGTGTGGCCGGTGTCCTGGGTGTCCAGCCGCCGGACCACTCCGTCCACCACGAGCCGGCCGCCGGCGATCCGGTTGGCGTAACGGCCCACCGTCGCACCGAAGTAGGAGGCCGGTCCGCGCACCGTGCGGGCGTCGGACGCCGCGAGGACCACGTCGGCGAAACGGCCCCACCGGTCCGGGAGGAGCAGCGAGTGCAGCCGGGCGCCGAGGGTGTGGACCTCGGCGCGCGCCTGCCCGGGGAAGCCGAACACCCAGCGGTCGCCCGTACCGGTGTCGGGCAGCCGGTACGGGCGGCCCGTCGGGTCCGGACGCTCGTCGGACGCCGACGGCGGGGCGGCCGGTGACTCGGGCGGGCGGTGCATATGTGTCCCTCGGTGTTCGGTGTCGGTTCGGTGGTCGGGCGGTGGGGCGGGACGGGGTCGGCGTCCGGGTCAGCCCGTGGGTTTGCGGTTTCCGCCCAGGACCCGCTGGAGCACGATGAAGACGAAGAGCAGCGCCCCGATGACGATCCGGGTCCACCAGGAGCTCAGCGTGCCCTGGAAGTTGATGACGGTCTGGATCATGCCGAGGACCAGCACCCCCAGCGCGGTGCCCAGGACGAACCCGGAGCCGCCGGTGAGCAGGGTGCCGCCGATCACGGTCGCGGCGATGGCGTCGAGTTCCATGCCGACCGCGTGCAGCGCGTAGCCGGAGAGCATGTAGAACGTCAGCAGCACACCGCCGAGTGCGGAACAGAGCCCGCTCACCGCGTACACGGCCACCTTGGTGGAGCCGACCGGCAGCCCCATCAGCCGGGCGGAGGTCTCGTTGCCGCCGAGCGCGTGGACGTTGCGGCCGAACCGGGTGTGGTGGAGCGCCACGAAGGCCGCGGCGAGCACGACCAGCCCGATGACCACGGCGGGCGAGACGAACAGCCCGCCGGGCATGACCAGCCGGGTCTGCGCGAGGGTGACCGTCGTCGGGTCGCTGATGGAGATGGACTCGGTGCTGATCGTGTAGCAGAGGCCGCGCGCCAGGAACATGCCGGCCAGCGTCACGATGAACGGCTGGATCTCGAAGGTGTGGATGACCCACCCCATCAGGGCGCCACCGCCCGCGCCCACCAGCAGGACCAGCGGGACGACGGCGAAGAGCGGCCAGCCCTGCCGCTCCACCAGCCAGGCGGTGAGCATGGTCGACAGCGCCACCACCGAGCCCACCGACAGATCGATGCCACCGGTCAGGATGACGAAGGTGACACCGATGGCGACCACCAGCAGGAAGCTGTTGTCGATCAGCAGGTTCAGCAGGACCTGGGCGGAGAAGAACCCGTCGTAGCGCGCCGAACCGACGGCGAACATCGCCACCAGGAGGACCGCGGTGACCACCAGCGGGACGCGGGTGCGCGCGCGGGGTGAGAGGGGGGCGCGGAACGGCCGCGCGAGGGTGTCGGCGACACCCGCGATGCCGGTGCTCATGTACGTACCTCCTGCGGGAGCGGGCTGTCGTCCGCCTCGGCGGGCTGTCGGGAGGGTGCCGGTCCGCGGCGGCTCAGTACCTTCGCCCGGAACACGGGCGACTGGATGAGGCAGACCGCGATCACCACGAAGGCCTTGAAGACCAGCGTCGTCTCGGGCGGGACACCCAGGGTGTAGACCGTCGTGGAGAGGGTCTGGATGATGAGGGCACCGAGCACCGTCCCGCCGAGGGAGAACCGGCCGCCGGTCAGCGCGGTGCCGCCGATGACCACGGCGAGGATGGCGTCGAGCTCGATCCAGAGCCCCGCGTTGTTCCCGTCCGCGCTGGACACGTTGGAACTGATCATCAGACCGGCGACGGCGGCGCACAGGGCGCAGAAGACGTAGACCACGATCAGCAGACCCGTCGCCCGGATGCCCACCAGACGGCTGGCGACCGGGTTGCCGCCCACCGACTCGATCAGGAGCCCCAGCGCGCTGCGCCGGGTCACCAGCGAGGTGAGGACGACGATCACCGCCGCCAGCAGGACGGCGAAGGGGAACATCAGCCAGTAGCCGCCGCCGATCATCTTGTACGGGCCGCTCGTGACGGTGATGATCTGACCGTCCGACACCAGCTGGGCGATGCCCCGGCCGGCGACCATGAGGATCAGGGTCGCCACGATCGGCTGCACGCCCAGCCGGGAGACCAGCGTGCCGTTGACCAGGCCGAGCACCACCGCGACGCCCAGGGCGACGCCGACGGCCCCGAGCACGGTGGAGACGCTGCCGGGATTCGACGAACCCGCGATGTGCTCGCAGGCCAGCGCACCGGCGATGGCGACCGTGGAGCCGACCGAGAGATCGATCCCGCGGGTCGCGATGACCAGCGTCATGCCCAGCGACACCAGGATGAGCGGGGCGCCGAACTGGAGGATGTCGATCAGGCTGCCGTAGAGGTGGTCGCCCCGCACGTGGACGGCGAAGAAGTCGTGGGTGAAGGCGAGGTTGCCGAGCAGCAGGGCGGCCAGGACGGCCGACGGCCAGAACAGCCGGTGGCGCAGCAGCCGTGGTCCGACGCCGCCGGCCGACGGGCCCTTGGCGGGGTGCGGTGTCATGAGTCCTCTCCGGTGGCGATGGTGGCCAGGATGCGTTCGGGGGTGACGGTGTCGTCGTTGGTCAGGGTGGCGACCATGCGGTGGTCCCGCAGCACGCCGATACGGTGGCTCAGCCGCAGGACCTCCTCCAGCTCCGCCGAGATGAACAGCACCGCGGTGCCCTCGGCGGAGAGCCGCGCGACCAGCTTCTGGATCTCGGCCTTGGCGCCGATGTCGATGCCGCGCGTCGGTTCGTCCAGGATCAGCAGCCTGGGGTCGGTCAGCAGCCAGCGCGCGAGCAGCACCTTCTGCTGGTTGCCGCCGCTGAGGTGGCGTACCTGCGCCTCCGGGTCGGCGGGGCGGATGTCCAGCGCGGAGATCCACCGCCGCGTCAGCTCCTCCTGCCGCGCCCGGGAGATCGGCCTCGTCCAGCCGCGTGCCGCCTGCATCGCCAGCACGATGTTCTCGCGCACCGTGAGCTCGCCCACCAGCCCCTCGGACTTGCGGTTCTCGGAGCAGAAGGCGATACGGCGGGCGATGGCGGCCCGGGGGGTGCGCAGCGAGACCGCCTCGCCCTGGACGCGCAACTCCCCGGCGTCCGCGCTGTCGGCACCGAAGAGCAGCCGCGCCGCTTCCGTGCGGCCCGAGCCCAGGAGCCCCGCGAGCCCGATGACCTCACCGGGCCGGATGTCGAGGTCGTACGGCTCGATGAATCCGGTCCGTCCCAACTTCCTTGCCTGGATGAAGGGTTCTTCGTCAGCGTGTTCTTCTGCCTCCTCGTGCGCCGCCTCCGAGAGCTCGTCCAGGGTGGCCAGTTCGCCGCCGATCATGCGCTGCACCAGGGAGACATGGGTGAGTTCCCCGATGGGGTACTCGCCTTCGAGGCGGCCGTTGCGCAGGATCGTCACCCGGTCGCAGATCTCGAAGACCTGGTCCAGGAAGTGGGTCACGAAGAGGATGGCCACGCCGCGGTCGCGCAGCCGCCGCACCAGGGCGAAGAGCTGTGCCACCTCCTCGCGGTCGAGGCTGGAGGTGGGCTCGTCCAGGACGAGCACCTTCGCCGAGACGTCCACCGCCCGGACGATCGCCACCAGTTGCTGGACCGCGAGGGAGTGCGAGTCCAGCGGACCGGTGACGTCGAGATCGAGCTCCAGCTCCGCCAGCAGCTCGCCCGCCCGCCGCCGCAGCGCCGACCAGTGGATCAGGCCGAATCTGCGCGGTTCGCGTCCGATGAGGATGTTCTCCGCCACCGAGAGGTTGGAGCAGAGGTTCACCTCCTGGTAGACGGTGCTGATCCCGGCGTTCTGCGCCTGGAGCGGATCGCCGAACGCGCGGGCCTCACCGTCGACCAGGATGGTGCCGCCGTCCGCGGGATGCACCCCGGTGAGCACCTTGATCAAGGTGGACTTGCCGGCGCCGTTCTCCCCCATCAGGGCATGGACCTCACCCGGGAAGAGCCGCAGGCCGACCCCGTCCAGGGCCAGCACGCCGGGGAACTCCTTCCGGATGCCGTGGGCTTCGAGCACCGGCCGCGGGCGGTCGGCGGGGTTCGTCTCAAGGGTGGGTGGGGCTGCCATCCGCCCTCCTCTCGTCGGGTGTGGCCGGAGGAGACGACGTGGCCGGGGCCTCGTCGCGCGTCCGCCGGCTCGGTCCGGTGGGCCGGGGGTGCGACCGGTCGGCTCCGGCGCACCTGGGGGAAGTTCCGTACGCGCGGGCCGGGCGGCGCGCGCACCGTGCGGGTCACCGGTGCGCGCGGGCCGTCGGTACGCGCGGGCACGCGGTGTTCGCGAGGCGACCGGCCTCGCGGCGGGTCACGCGGTGTCCGCGGGATGCCGGTGCTCTCGGGTCACCCGGTGGCCGCGGGGCGTCAGTAGCGCGGGTCGCCCGGTGGCCGCGGGGCGTCAGTAGCGCGGGTCGCCCGGTGGCCGCGGGGCGTCAGTACTTGCGGGTCGGGAGGGCCGCCGCGGCCTTGTCCTGCGGGAAGACGCCTTCCACGGTCTCGACGCGCGCCGGGACGCTCTCGCCGGCCGCGACCTTCTTCGTCAGCTCCATCAGCTGGTCGCCGAGGAGGGGGTTGCACTCCACGACGACATTGATCTTGCCCTCGGTCATGGCGGTGAAGGCGTCCTTGATGCCGTCCACCGAGATGATCTTGATGTCCTTGCCCGGCTTCTTGCCCGCCTCCTCGATGGCCTGGATCGCACCCAGGGCCATGTCGTCGTTGTGGGCGTACAGCACGTCGATGTCCTTCTGGGACTTGAGGAAGGCCTGCATGACCTCCTTGCCCTTGGCGCGGGTGAAGTCGCCGGTCTGGGAAGCGACGATCTTGAACTTCGGGTCGGACTTGATGACCTCGCCGAAGCCCGCCTTGCGGTCGTTGGCGGGAGCCGAGCCGGTGGTCCCCTGGAGCTCGACGATGTTCACCGGGCCCGTCTCGTTCTTGTACTCCGCGGTCAGCCACTCGCCCGCGGACTTCCCCTCCTTGACGAAGTCCGACCCGAGGAAGGTCTTGTAGAGCGAGGTGTCCTGCGAGTCCACGGCCCGGTCGGTCAGGATCACCGGGATACCGGCGTCCTTCGCCTCCTTGAGCACGGTGTCCCAGCCCGACTCCACCACCGGCGAGAAGGCGATGACGTCCACCCGCTGCTGGATGAAGGTGCGGATCGCCTTGATCTGGTTCTCCTGCTTCTGCTGCGCGTCGGAGAACTTCAGGGTGATCCCGGCCTTCTTGGCCGCCTCCTGGACGGACTTGGTGTTGGCGGTCCGCCATCCGCTCTCCGCGCCCACCTGGGCGAAGCCGAGGACGAGCTTCCCGTCGGACTTGTTGCCCCCGGCGCCGCCGCCGGACGGGGTCGTCTCGGCGGAGCATGCGGTCATCGTCGACGCGGCGAGGATGCCGACGGCGAGGGCGTAGGCGATTCTGCGGGCCATGGTGGTGTGTCCTCTCGGAGGGATGTCTTCGGTGCCGACGTGGTGCGATCCGGTACGCCGCACGGGGAGTGGGCCCGGCCGGAGACAGTGCGGGGCCGCGGCAAGGCCGGAAGCCCGGGTGGTGACGGCGGGAGGTTCATGGGGTGCGCCGCGAGCAGTGTGAGCGCTAACACTGCGGTATCTCAAGCCCTGTGCGCGAGTTACCTATTTGTGACATGAGGGTGCGTGGTGGACGCGGTGACGGGCCGGGAACGAACCGGCCCGTGCGCTGCGGAAGTCCGCGAGGGTTCGGCCAACTCACTTGCGGTCGGGTTGAGTTGTGGACCAGTCGGGTGGGCCGGCCCGGGTGGAGCAGTCATCGCCCCGTCCGCCGGGGTCGTCCGGGCGCGTACGGGACCGAGGGGCGCGGCACCGGAGGGGGGCCCGTCCCGCGCGGGCTGCTCCGAAGGGGTTGACGCCGAACACGAAAGGCGAAGCGGCTGCACTGCTCTTGATTTCACAATTGTTAGCGTTCACACTTTCGGCTGTCGGCGGTCCCGCTCATCCGGCTCCGCACATCGCTGCCGCTGGTGGGCCGCCTGTCGGCCACCTTTCCCGAAGGGCAACCCTGGTGACTTCCCAACCGTCCCGCACGCCTTATGACCCGTCAGGTCCGGCCGGTGCCGAGCAGTACACCGTGGGCGTCGACTTCGGCACCCTGTCCGGACGTGCCGTCGTCGTCCGGGTGCGCGACGGCGAGGAGCTCGCCTCCGCCGTGCACGAGTACCCGCACGGAGTGATGGAACGTCAACTGCCCGGCGGAACAACGCAACTCCCGCCGGACTGGGCCCTTCAGCATCCCGAGGACTGGTGCGAGGTACTCCGCCGGGCCGTGCCCGCCGCGGTGGAGGCGTCCGGAGTCGACCCCCGCGACGTCATCGGCATCGCCACCGACTTCACCGCCTGCACCGTGCTCCCGACCCTGGCCGACGGCACTCCGCTCGCCACGACGGAACTCGCCGCCAGGCCCCACGCTTGGCCGAAGCTCTGGAAGCACCACGCCGCACAGGGCCAGGCCGACCGGATCAACGCGCTCGCCCACGAGCGGGGCGAGAAGTGGATCGCCCGCTACGGCGGAAAGATCTCCGCCGAGTGGCAGTTCGCCAAGGCGCTCCAGGTACTGGAGGAGGATCCCGAGGTCTACGCCCGGTGCGCCCGCTGGATCGAGGCGTCCGACTGGATCGTGTGGCAGCTCACCGGCACCGAGTCCCGCAACGCGTGCGCCGCCGGGTACAAGGGCATCCACCAGGACGGCTCCTACCCCACCGAGGAGTACCTCGCCGCCCTGCACCCGGACTTCGCCGACTTCGCGCGCACCCGTCTGGAATTCCCCCTGTCGGCCCTCGGCTCACGGGTCGGTTCGCTGACCGCCCGGGCGGCGGAGTGGACCGGTCTGCCCGAGGGGATCGCCGTCGCCGCGGGCAACGTCGACGCGCATGTCGCCGCTGCCGCCGCGCAGGCGGTGGAGAACGGCCGGCTGCTGGCCATCATGGGCACCTCCAGCTGCCACGTGGTGAACGGCCCCGCCCTCGCCGACGTTCCCGGCATCTGCGGAGTCGTCAACGGCGGCATCGTCGAAGGCGCGTACGGCTACGAGGCCGGCCAGAGCGCGGTCGGCGACATCTTCGGCTGGGCCATCGGCCAGGGCGTCCCCGCCGACTACGCGGCCGAGGCCGCCTCCCGGGGCGAGGACCTGCACACCCTGCTGACCCGCAAGGCCGCCGCCCAACCGGTCGGCGGCCACGGGCTGGTGGCCCTGGACTGGCTGAACGGCAACCGGTCCGTGCTGGTGGACCACCACCTCTCGGGCGTCGTCGTCGGTCTCACCCTGGCCACCCGCCCCGAGGACGTCTACCGGGCCCTGCTGGAAGCCACCGCCTTCGGTACCCGGGTCATCGTCGAGACGCTGGAATCCGGCGGGGTGCCGGTGCACGAGTTCATCGTCACCGGAGGGCTCAAGAAGAACACCCTGCTCATGCAGATCTACGCCGACGTCCTGCGCCGCCCCGTCTCCCTCGCCGCCTCCGAACAGGGCTCGGCCCTCGGTTCCGCCATCCACGCGGCCGTCGCCGCCGGAGCCCACCTCGACGTCCGCACCGCGACCGCCGCCATGGGCAGGCTCCACCGGAACGTCTACGTCCCCGACCCCTCCCGCGCCGACGCCTACGACGCGCTCTTCGCCGAATACCGCCTCCTGCACGAGGAGTTCGGTGTCCGGGACGGACTCCTCCACCGGCTGCGCCGCATCCGCAACCACGCGCTCACCAGCACCCCGGCCGACTGACCCGCCGGGACACCCCACCCCTCGCCCGCCACCCTTACCCACCGGGAGTCCCCGTGCCCAGCCAGGCCCCCTCCGCCCGCGAAATATGGTTCCTCACCGGCAGCCAAGGCCTCTACGGAGAGGAGACGCTCCGACAGGTGGCCGAACAGTCCGGCACCCTCGCCGCCACCCTCGCCGACTCCGCCGGGCTGCCCGCCCGGATTGTCTGGAAACCCGTCCTGACGGACTCCGCCGCGATCCGCGCGATCTGCCTGGAAGCCAACACCGACGAGCGGTGCATCGGCCTGATCGCCTGGATGCACACCTTCTCACCGGCGAAGATGTGGATCTCCGGCCTGGACGCGCTGCGCAAGCCGCTGCTGCACCTGCACACCCAGTCGAACGTCGCCCTGCCCTGGGCCACCATCGACATGGACTTCATGAACCTCAACCAAGCCGCCCACGGCGACCGGGAGTTCGGGTACATCCAGTCCCGCATCGGCGTCGCGCGCAAGACCGTGGCGGGACACGTCACCGACCCGGCGACCCGGGCGCGGATCTCCGCCTGGGCGCGGGCGGCGGCCGGACGCGCCGAACTCGCCACGCTCAAGGTCGCCCGCTTCGGCGACAACATGCGCGACGTCGCCGTCACCGAAGGCGACAAGGTCGACGCCCAGCTCCGCTTCGGGGTCTCCGTCAACACCTACGGAGTCAACGACCTCGTCGCCCACGTCGACGCCGCCACCGACGCGGAGGTCGGCGAACTCGTCAAGGAGTACGAGGACACCTACCGGCTCGCCGCCCCGCTGAGGGCGGGCGGCGAACGCCACGAGGCACTGCGGTACGCGGCACGCATCGAAGCCGGACTGCGCACCTTCCTCACCGACGGCGGATTCGGCGCCTTCACCACCAACTTCGAGGACCTCGGCGGACTCCGGCAGCTCCCCGGCATCGCCGTGCAGCGGCTCATGGCCCAGGGGTACGGCTTCGGCGGCGAGGGCGACTGGAAGACCGCCGTCCTGCTGCGCACCCTCAAGACCGCGGCCGTCGGCCTGCCCGGCGGCACCTCCTTCATGGAGGACTACACCTACGACCTCACACCCGGCAACGAACTCATCCTCGGCGCCCACATGCTGGAGGTCTGCCCGTCTCTCGCGGACTCCGTCCCGAGCTGCGAGATCCACCCGCTCGGCATCGGCGGCCGGGAGGACCCGGTCCGGCTGGTCTTCGACGCCGCGGCGGGCCCGGCGGTCGTCGTCGGACTCACCGACCTCGGCGACCGGTTCCGGCTCGTCGCCAACGAGATCGACGTGGTCGCCCCCACCGAGCCGCTGCCCGCACTGCCCGTGGCCCGCGCCGTATGGCGGCCCCGGCCGAATCTGCGGACCTCCACGGAGACCTGGCTCACCGCCGGAGGCCCGCACCACACGGTGCTCACCACCGCCCTGGGGGCCGAGCACCTGGACGACCTGGCCGAGATGCTGCGTACCGAACTCGTCCTCATCGACGCGTCCACCACACCGCGGCAGTTCGCCCGTGAACTGCGCTGGAACCAGGCCTACCACCGGCTCGCCGGCGGTCTGTGACCCCGCCGCGCGGACCGGGACCGCAGGAGTGGCCGGCCGGGCCACTCCTCCGCTCCGGCTCAGCGGTGCGGTGTCAACCCGTCCACGAGGAAGCGGAGTTCCCGCATCAGGGCGGACGCCTGCTCGCGGCTCCGGGCGATGCACAGGGCGCCGAACTTCCCGAACTCGGTGACCGGGCTCATCAGGTGCAGCACCACACCCGTCCTGCGCACGGGGTCGTAGCCGATCGGCGAACCGGTGACGGCCTCGATGAGCTGGGCCGGGCGCAGCCCCCGGTAGCGGCGGTCCATGATGACGTCCGACGCCTCGTAGACGTACTCGACGCCGTCCACCTCGAACCGGCCGTCCGGCGTCGGTTCCTCGCCGAGCAGTCCCACGGCCATGGTGAAGGGGTGCTTGGTGGCGGTGGCACGGAGGTTGATCTCGCAGCCCAGCAGACGCCATCCGTCCTCGGACCGGATGGCGAGGAAGTCCACCCCGAAGTCGCCGCTGCCGACGCCGCGCTCCCGCAGCACCTCGCCCACCCGCAGACCGTGGCCGATGAGCTGTCGCCGGTAGTCGGAGGCGGCGGGGAAGGTGCATCCGTGATAGGTCTGCCCGTCGTCGGCGAGGACCTGGTCGTGCGTGGACACCGCCTCGACGGTGCCCCGTTCGGTGATGCGTCCCTGGAAACTCGGGCTGAGCAGGGGCACTTCGCCGATCATCTCCTCGACGATCACCCCGTCGTCCTTCATCAGGGTGACGTACTCCTGCCAGGTCAGCTTCGGGTCCATGAGCGCCGCCCCGGGCAACGCCCGCGCGACCCGCTCCTCCACGGTGTCGCCGCCCGGCGAGGTGATGTCGCCGTCCAGCGTGAGCAGGGCGTTGCCGAGGCCCCCGCCGAACGCCGTGCTGTCCAGCTTCAGCACCAGCTCGCGCAGCCCGTTCTCGGCGAGGCGGGCGACCGCCGAGGCGAGTGCCCCGGGATCGTGGCACAACCCGCTGCCCGCCGGAACCGGGATTCCCGCGGCGGCGAAGATCTCCCGGCCGGAGTGCTTGGTCCCCAGCGGGATGTGGGCCGAAGAGGGCTGGGTGCCGGGCAGCCTCAGCTCGCGGGCCAGCTCCTCGAGCGGCTCGGACGGTTCGAAGTAGCTCAGCCGTACGTCCGCCCCGGCGCTCCGGTGGAACTCGGCGAACTCCCGTAAAGCGGTGCGTACGTCGGCCGCACGCGGGCTGACCGGATCGAGCACCTTGGTGCTGAGCCAGCGGGTGGTGGCGTCGTCGAGCGGCAGTACGCGTACGAGTTCGCGCCGGCGTCGCATGCTTTCCCGGTCCGCGCCGGGTGCGCCGCCGTGCAGGAGACCGAGGTAGTAGTCCACCTGTTCCTCGCCGTCGATCACGCTCGGCGCCGTCACGTAGAGAAGATGGCCACCGGCACGGCAGACGGTGGTGACGATCGCGGGGCCCAGCAGCCGTTCGGGGAAGTAGGTCGCGCCGGTCAGTCGCTCCAGCACCTCGGGGCCGCATTCCCGGCTCTCGATATGGATGCGGGCCGTGGGGCGTCGATGCGTTTCAGTCACAGCGTCCTCGAAGCTACGGGTGCCGGATGGGACTACGTAAGGCGACAACTCGGGTGGCCGCCCCCGGGTCACGGCCTTCCGCCCCGGAGCGGACCCGGTGACGGCCGACGGGTTCCGTGCGCGTGCGTGCCTGGTGGAAGGGGCGCGTGTCCACAGGGGGTGACCTCCACGGAATTCTTCGCCGGACGCATGCTCCGACCGGTGAAATCGGCGATGCATTACTCGGGTTCGGTGATCAGATTTCCGGGTGATCGAATGTCCGGATGCTCGGATGTCCGGATGTGAATTTCGGCGGACACCACCTAACAAAGCCCTGCTGGGTGGCTGTTGGGTCCCTTCCGTGAAACGGAGGAGACAACCACTCAACCTTGCCCCGGGAGTCCGGCGGGTACAAGACTTCTTCTGGCCGACTGTTTCCTCGGACTTCTGAAGGAACACAAAGGAAACAGGGCCGGCAGACATGCTGCCGACCCTGTCCGGATCTGTTCGAGCGCGCCCGGGGCCTCAGGAATCAGGAACCCTCAGAGCCCGTGAGCTCGGGAGGAGCGATCGCCCGCCCCTTCAGCAGGCGCCGAGGTCCACCCACACGCCCCACTGCCCCGTGGTGCCGGGCACCTCGCCCTGGGTCCACCACTGGGCCTTCCAGGTGTGGCCCTGGTACGAGACCGTCTGGCCGCCGGTGTAGATCGAGGCCGCGGCCCACGGGGCGGCCGTGCACGCGGTCGTCGCACCGCCGGTGATCTTCAGTGAGTAGGTCGCGGTGTGGCTCCCGGACGCGCCGGTGCCGGTCACGGTGATCGTGTACGTGCCCGAGGCGGCGGCCGAGGTCGTCGCCAGGGTGAGGGTCGAACTGCCGCCCGCCGTCACGGAGGTGGGGCTGAGCGAAGCGGTCACGCCCGCCGGGGCGCCGGTGACCTTGAGGCCGACCGTCTGCGCCGAGCCCGCGGTCACCGCCGTCTTCACCGAGCTGGTGACCGAGCCGCCCGCGGTCACCGAGCCGGAGGCCGGGGTGGCACTCAGGGAGAAGTCGTTGGCCGGGGTCGTGGTGGTGCCCCCGGTGAAGGGCGAGAAGATGTGGGAGAAGTCCCAGGTGTTCTGCTGGATTCCGGAGCAGCCGTCCGCGGCGGCGCCGCCGGGGCAGCTCCCGTTGTCACGCTGGAGCGCCCAGAAGGACAGGAAGTTGATGCCCTTCGAGACGGCCCAGTTGTAGACCTGGGTGGCGTTGGCGAGGGTGAAGGTCTCCGCCGGGCCGAAGTCGTCGACCCCGGGCATCTCCGTGATGCCGACCATGTTCCACAGCTGGGCCGAGGTCTTGCTGGGGTAGAGCGTCGCGAGCTGGTTGACGAGCCCCTGGGCCGCGGTCTGGGTGTCGTTCGCCATGTTGTGTGTGGCGTTGTCGTAGTAGTCGAACGTCATGAGGTTCGCGACGTCGACGCGCGCCCCGTTCTTGACCGCGTTCTGCAGGACGGCGAGCGCGTTGGATTCCAGGCCCGAGGTGGTGGTCGGCAGGGTGTAGGAGATCTCGACCTTGCGCCCGTTGGCGGCGGCCCAGTCCTGGAGGATCTTGATGGCCTTGTTCCGGCGGTCGATGCCCGCGGTGTTGCTCAGCGAGTCGACCTCGACGTCCATGTCGAGGCGGGTCACGTCGTACGTGGTGATGACCTTCTCGTAGGCCGCCGCGATCTGGTTGACGTCGGTGCAGCTCTCCGCGATCTCGGTACCCGTGGTGTCGGCCGCGTACCCGCCGAACGACGGGATGACGTCGCCACCGGCTGCCTGCATGGTCTTGATGTCGCTGCCGAACGAGGACGCCGCGATCGGCATCCCGGTGTCCCCGCTCCAGTACGGCGTACAGGAACCGGGCGTGGCGGTCTGGAGGAAGGCCATGGTGAGGTGCTTGGTGCCCGACTGCGCCGCGAGCGCGGCGGGGCTGTCGCCGGTCCAGGTCTCGAAGAACGGGGCGAACACGTGGGAGGGGAGAGGCGTCGCCGCCTGGGCGGGCCCCCCGAGCAGCGTGAGGCCTGCGGCGGCCACCGCCGTGACCGTGGCGGTGACGACCGTGCGGAACGAGCGCGTGAGTCTCATGGATGTCCCAGCTGTGGAGGAGGGGAGGAGCCGCCGACTGCCTTCCGGTAGCGGCATGGTGCATGGAATCGGCGGTGGCAGATGCACGTCAATGGTCTGGACCAAGCCGGGAGTGGACCAATCGCTCTCGGGTGGCGTTTTCCGCTGGTGGGAGGTGCGCGGTGGACTGGACCACTCGACCGCGTTTTTACCGGCATTTGGCCAACTTGGACGTCGTGGAGACTGGTTCGGGACCGATGTGTCCGTTCCGGCCACGGCGGGCCGTGGTGCTCGGAGAGCGGGATGGGGCGGGAGGCGAGACGTGCGACGTGAGGCCACCCGCAATCGGCCCGCACGCGCGGCGCGCACGGCGGCCCGTGATGGGGGAGGGGTCTGCGGGGCCCCTGGGGCGGATGCGCGGGTGCCCAGAACGGCCGACGCGGCAAGGCTGCGGCGAACCGTTCTTCTGGCACCTTGAGCGCCGGGCTTCGAGCGGGTGACGCACCGTCCGTACGCCGACGGGCCGAACCGTGCCGCGTTCGCGGCGACGCGCCGGCGTACGCCCGCCCGAGCCACAGCACGGACCGCGCAGGCAACACCGACCTCACCCACAGGGGGTACGCCCATGCACGTCCGCACCGCAGCACCGAAGCGCAGACGCGTCCACACCGCCGCCACGGCGAACGGACCCGTCCGAGCCGTTCTGCTCATCATGGGGATGCTGGCCGCCCTCTTGGCGGCGGCCCTCCCGACCGCGGGAGCCGCACAGGCCGCCGTCCCCGACCGCTGGGGGTTCGCCTACCTGGACAACCCGACGCCGCCCTCCGGCTACGTGCCCGACCCCACCCGCCAGTGGGGCAGCTGGACCTCTCCGTCGGCCAACCCCGTCAAGGTCGACCAGCTCGGCCTCGGCTCGTACGTGGCGCACTTCCCGCTGATCGGCGGCGCGGGCGGGATCGCCCACGCCACCGCGGTCAACAGCACTGCCCACTGGTGCCAGATCGCCTACTGGAAGCAGGTGGGTTCCGGTGAGGACGTGTTCGTGAACTGCTATCTCCCGAGCGGCGCACCGGACAACTCCACCTTCACCGTCCTGTACACCTCCAGCAGCGGCACGCCCGCCACGCCGACCGGGTCGTACGGCTACATCTACTCCGACAGCGGCGGCACGGTGCTCACCCAGTACAACTCCACCACCGCCGTGAACTCGGTGAGCAAGGGCTCGACCGGCATCTGGAAGGCATGGCTCCCCGGGCTCGGACTCTCCGGCTACGCGGGCGACTTCCAGGTCACCGCGGTCGATCCGCAGCAGGGGGCGCACTGCAAGGTGTCCGACTGGGCGCCGGGCGCCACCGGGCAGACGGCAGTGGTCGCCTGCTACGACGCCTCGGACGCCCCGTACGACACCCAGTGGACGCTGAGCTACTCCTACCTGCGGGCGGTCCACGGGTCGGCCTTCCCGCCGAAGTCGTTCGGCTACCTCTGGTACAACGGGTCGCTGCCCGCGCTCACCAACTACAACTCCAGCGGCGCCACCAACACCCTCGGCGGCTCGGGTGCGCCCTTCGTCGTCACCCTGCCGTCGGTCGCGGTCCCCTCGGACACCGCGCACGCCACCGCCTACGGCAGCGGGCCGGGATACTGCGGCCTGTACGCCCCGTGGGTCAGGTCGGGCGGCACCGTGCAGCTCCCCGTCAACTGCTTCGGCCCCGGCGGGACTCCGGTGAAGGCGCCGTTCTTCGCCGCGTACACCTCGGCGTTCTGACGCCGTAGCCACGAGTCGGTCCCGGGAGCGGTCGGGCTCCCGGGACCGACGTCGTGCGTGTGCGTGTACTCCCCCGTGGTCCCCGGACACGGCGGTGGGTGCCGGAGCGTGGGCGCGGCGGGGGAGTCCTCGACGGCGGCGCCGGAAGCGGGTCGCTCGCGGGGTGCGCGCTTTCCACGGGCCGGGGCGGGCGGACGAATCGACGGGCCCTTGCGCGGCGTTCCGGGTGGTGTTCCGGGTGACGGCCGGCGTGCCCTCCCGTACGTGCCGGGGAAAATTCGTCGAGGGCCCGGATCTTCGGACGGCTGATTCCGCGCGGTCTTCCCCGTGTCCAACGGGCGGTGCGGAGGCGTTGATCCCGGCCGCCGGACGTGGTGTCGTATCCCTTCGGGTGGGGCCTTCGGTGTGCGGTCATGAGCTGCGGGTATCTCATCCATCACCTCCCCGGGGAAGATCGGCTGGAGCCGCGTACGCGTTCAGGTTTGTGAACCTTGTTCGCGGTGCGGGACGGCTTTCTGCGGGCCCGCCGGACGGGGCGGCCGTGGTCGCGCGTCGCGGTGGCGCCCATTCCGTGCGTGTCCAGAACCTTGCCAGCCTCGCGACGGCCGCCCTATCCTCACGTTCAGAAAGCGCTTTCCCCCTCCAGGGCCCCGCACCGGTGAACGTGAAGTCCCCTCATCCGCAGGAGACTTCGCAGGCGAGCCGCCACCGATCCGGAACGGTGCCGCATCGGGGACGTCGCCGCGCCGCGGAGTGAAGGGTGTACGCCATGATCGATGCCCGTCACGCCGTCCGTCGCGGTTCTGGCGGCGACGACGTCCTGTAGCGGGTGGCCGGTCATGCCGTCGGAACTTCCCGGCGGCGGTCCACCGGGTGGTGTCCTCGCCCCCGGCGCGGCGCGACCGGCGGGAGTGGGCGGTGGTGCGGACGCGGAGACCCCGTGGCCGGTGCCGCCGACGGCGCAGGCTTGTGGGTCGCGGCAGAACGGCCGACTCGATCCGACCGGCGCGATCGAGCCCGCGCGCCAGGGGTGGTCGGAACGTAACCGGTGTGTGTCGGCGGGCTCGGCACGGCTTCATGAATGGCATGAACATGTCATTCGCTCAACCCCGTATTCGAAGACGAACAGGGAGAGACGAGCATGAGGAAAGCAGTCGCACTGCGACTCTCCGCGGCAGTGGCCACGGCGGCCCTGGCGGCGGCGACCGGTGTCATCGTGTCGATGCCCTCGGCATCGGCCGCGACCGGCGGCGTCACCGGCTACGCGACCCAGAACGGCGGTACCACCGGCGGGGCCGGCGGACAGGTCGTGAAAGCGACGACGGGTACCGAGATCCACCAGGCCCTGTGCGGTCGCGCCACCAGCAGCACCCCGATCACCATCCAGGTGGAGGGGACGATCAACCACGCCAACACCGCCAAGGTGTCGGGCGACAGCTGCAACACCGCGGCCGGCGTGATCGAGCTCAAGCAGATCAGCAACGTCACGCTCGTCGGCGTGGGAAGCGGCGCCGTCTTCGACCAACTGGGCATCCACATACGCGAGTCCAGCAACATCATCATCCAGAACGTGACGGTCAAGAACGTCAAGAAGTCCGGCTCGCCCACCTCCAACGGAGGCGACGCCATCGGCATGGAGAGCGACGTCCGCAACATCTGGGTCGACCACTCCACCCTGGAGGCCTCGGGCGGCGAGGCCGAAGGGTTCGACGGCCTCTTCGACATGAAGGACAACACGCAGTACGTGACGCTGTCCTACAGCATCCTGCGCAACTCCGGGCGAGGCGGCCTCATCGGGTCCAGCGAGACCGAACTCTCCAACGGCTTCATCACGTTCCACCACAACCTGTACCAGAACCTCGACTCCCGCACCCCGCTGCTGCGTGGCGGCATCGCGCACATCTACAACAACTACTACGTCAACCTCAACGAGTCGGGCATCAACTCCCGCGCCGGGGCCAAGGCGAAGGTGGACAACAACTACTTCAAGGACTCCAAGGACGTCCTGGGCACCTTCTACACCGACGCGGCCGGATACTGGCAGGTGAGCGGCAACACCTTCGACAACGTGACCTGGTCCGCCCACGCCTCCGACAACAACCCGGCCGGGCCCAACCCCACCTCCAACACCACGGTCAGCATCCCGTACTCCTACAGCCTCGACGCGGCCAGCTGCGTGCCGAGCATCGTGACCCAGACGGCCGGCGCCAACAAGGGCCTCCAGGTCTCGGACGGCAACTGCACGGCGACCACCCCGACCGCCGAGCCGACCACGTCCACGCCGAGCCCCACCACGCCGACGCCGACCACCGGACCGACGCAGCCCAGCGGCACCAACCTCAGCCTCTCCGGGGGCGCCGACGGCTCCAGCAAGGCGAGCGGAACCAGCTACGGCAACGTCAAGGACGGCAACCTGAGCACCTACTGGTCGCCCTCCGGATCGACGGGCTCCGTCTCGGTGAAGTGGGACGCCGCGACCACGGTCTCCAAGATCAACATCCGCGAGGCGTCCGGCTCCAGCATCGGCTCGTGGCGGGTCCTCAACGGTGACACCGGCGCGGTCCTGACCTCCGGCAGCGGAGCGGGCACCATCTCGTTCGCCTCGACCTCGCTGCGCAAGGTCACCTTCGAGATCACCAGCTCCAGCGGCACCCCGAAGGTCGCCGAGTTCGAGACGTACGCCTGACCGAGGCAGCGGTGGGGGCCGCGGCCGTCGAACGCGACGGCCCCGGCCCCCACCGGCTTTTCCGCCGGTGGCCGCGGCTCAGCCCTGGGACGGGATCGTCCGCGCGTCGGCGGGCGCCCCGTCGTCCTCCGGCAGGCCGAGCTGCCGCAGCCAGTCGTCGTCGAAGACCTTGGAGAGGTAGTTGCGGCCGGAGTCCGGCAACAGGACGACCACCAGGTCGTCCGGACCGAGACCGGCCGCCACCCGCAGGGCGCCGGCCACCGCCGTACCGGCGGAGCCGCCGACCAGCAGCCCCTCCTCCCGGGCCAGGCGCCGGGCGGTCAGCAGCGAGTCCCGGTCGCTGATCCGCTCGTACCGGTCGACCACCGAGGGGTGGAAGGACTCGGGCCAGCTGTCGTCCACCGTCTCCGGGTGGCGGAAGTGGCCGATGCTCTCCACGTGGTACGGGCCGCCGTCGCCACCCGAGTAGACCGACGCCTCCGGGTCGGCGCCCACCACGGTCACCCTCCCGCCGCTGACCTCCTTGAGGTACTCGCCGGTCCCCGTGATGGTGCCGCCGGTGCCGACCCCGCAGACCAGATGGGTGATCCGGCCCTCCGTCTGCCGCCAGATCTCCGGCCCGGTCGTACGGTAATGCGCCTGCGGATTGGCCGGGTTGTCGTACTGGTTCGCCAGCCAGCCGCCCGGAGTCCCGGCGGCGATCCGGACGGCCGTGGCGTGCACGTGCCCGGGATGCTCACGCGGCACGTCGCCCGGGCAGACGACGACCTCGGCGCCGTACGCCCGCAGCACGGCGATCTTCTCCGCGCTGCTCTTGTCCGGGACCGCGAACACGCACCGGTAGCCCCGCTGCGCGGCGACCATGGCCAGGCCGACCCCGGTATTGCCCGACGTGCCCTCGACAATGGTTCCGCCGGGCCCCAGCAGCCCCTGCTTCTCGGCCGCTTCGACCATGGAGAGCGCGATGCGGTCCTTCACGCTCCCGCCGGGATTGACGTACTCCAGTTTCGCGTAGACCGGTGCGAGGGCCGGGCCGGTGACGCGGTTGAGGCGCACCAGCGGGGTGTTGCCGACCGCGTCGGCCAGTGAGGCGTGGACGTCCATGTGCGGTACTCCCTGCGTCTGCTGAAGCTGATGCCACCGGATGATCCGGGAAGGCGCGGACGACGCGCGGCACGCCGCGCCGGAGCTCCCGCGCCGTGCCGCGGCTCTTTCGCGCGCGGGGGCGCCACCCGTCGGCGACGCCCCCGGACGTACCGGCCCGGAAACCGCGAGGAGAAGGAGATCTTGGCGGGGCGGGCGGGGCATCAGGCGGCCGGCCCGCCGCGTTCCAGAGGGATGCGCTCACCGGCCTCGACCGCGACCGGGAGACGGTTCTCCCCGGGCGGCAGCGGGCAGGTGGCCAGGTCGGTGTAGGCGCAGGGGAGGTTGGCGGCACGGTTGAAGTCGATGCGCACGGCGCCCTGTTCGTCCGGAGCCCCGATCTGGACGGAGCGGTTCGCCGCATACGTCGTCACGCCGGAAGTGCGGTCCGTGAACAGCGCCATCAGCGATCCGGGACGCTTGCCGTTGAACGTCGTGAGCCGGTACGTCTCGCCGTCCACCTCGAACTCGACCTGGCCGGGGGAGTCGTAGACGTGCTCCAGACCCTCGACGGCCGCGCCGACCGTCACCGGACGCGGCTCCTCGAAGGGGAGGAACCTGCCGGGACGGACCCACTGCGGGGCGGGCGCGTAGGCGGGAGTGCCGGTGAACGCGGTGCGCAGGGCGTTCTCCGGGTGGCGGGGGCGCACGATGTCGTGCCCGCCGCGCTTGGCGACCTCGATCACCGCATCGCCGAACGCCGGGTACAGGCTGTCGCGTTCGGCGATCACGCCGAAGGAATGACGGCCCGTCACCGTCACTCCGTCGACGGTCAGTTCCTCACCGTCCGCCAGCTCCACCACCACGCCCTCGGCCGAGGTGGACCAGGCGCCCGGGGCGTCCTCGAAGCGTTCCGGCTCGGAACCCAGCCAGCGCAGGCTCGTGATCGCGAGGAACCCGTGCGGTCCGGCCAGCTGCTCCTCCTTCTCGCGGTGCCATGCTTCCCACTCCTTGGCGAACGTCTCGGGGTCGGTCTGCGGGACGGTCATGCGCACTCCCTCGTGCCGGGTGGCGGATAGGGCCGACGGGGCGGCCGTGCGGTTCTCCAGAGCGCAACCGCGCTCGGCGCGCGCTTCATTCCCGGATGCTGTGAACGCCGCATGAACGGATTTCGCGCACGGAAGCGGCCCTCCCGGGCGGCATTGTCCGACGATCCTCCAGGGGTTAGCCTGCAACGAGATCATCCGTGTACCGACGTGGTGATCCGGCGCATCGGCGGCCGGGACCGGACCGCCGACCGACCCGAAGAGTGCGAGGTGACCGGCGTGCGGGCGCGACCCTTCAGCGAGCACGGCAGTCGTCTTCCGCACCACGGCGGGTCGTTCGCGTTCCGCGTCGTCCGGCGCCACGTCGATCTGCTCAGGGTGAGCAGCGCGCTGTGTACGGACACCGCCCCGCGCCACTGAGCGCGCTCCCTCCGCTCCCGCACACGGACACCGCGCCGCCGCCGAACGCGCGTCCGCTCCTCCTCGTACGTCCGCCCACCGCGAGGTCCCGGGCCGAGGGCTGAGCTCCTCCGCGTCCGCTCCCGCGCGGCTCCCTCACCCTGCTCGGTGACGATCCGTCACCTTCTGTCGTGCTCACGCGAAAGCGTGACCGCCGCGCCCGGCTGCCCGCGCGCCCCGAACGAGAGGATCACGGTGCCCAGGAACACCGCACGAACAGGGGTGTTCACCGCGCTGCGCGTCCGCGACTACCGGATCTACTGGAGTACCGGCCTGGTCTCCAACATCGGCTCCGCGATGCAGGGCGTGGCCCTGGACTGGTTCGTCTTCGACCTCACGCACAGTGGAACGGCGGTCGGCTGGGCGGCCGGTCTCCAGTTCGCCCCGGTCCTGCTGTTCGGCCTGTGGGGCGGAGTGCTCGCCGACCGGTACGACCGTCGGGCCCTCCTGCTGTGGGCGCAGTCCCTGTACGCGATCCAGGCGGTCGTCCTCACGGCCGCCGTGCGCTCCGGTCACGCGCCCCTCTGGTCGGTCTATCTGCTGTCGTTCGGCCTCGGCTGCGTGTTCACCGTGGAGAACCCCGCACGGCTCTCCTTCGTCACGGAGCTGGTCGGCCCCTCGCTGATCCCGAACGCGGCCGGACTCAACATCCTGTCCCTCAACGCGGCCCGCCTGACCGGACCCGCGATCGCCGGCGTGCTGATCGGACTCGTCGGTCCGGGCGGGGTGTTCGCGGTGAACGCCGTCTCCTTCGCGGCCGTGACCCTGGGGCTGCTGACGATCCGCCCCCGCACGCCCCCGCTTACGCCCACGCCCACGCCCGGTGCCTTCGGGGCCGGAGCGCCGGGCGGGCGGGGACCGGTGGCCGAGCCGGAACCCGTCAGGCGTGCGCGGTGGACGGGCGCGGGCGCCGAGGGCCTGCGCTACGTCGCCGCCCGCCCCGAACTCGCCGGGGTGCTGGCCCTCTTCGGCCTGGTGGCCACCTTCGCGGTGAACTTCCCCACCACCCTGACCCTGTTCGCCGGCCGGGTCTTCGACGTCGGCTCCAGCGGCCTCGGCTTCATGTCGACCGCGCTGTCCGTGGGCACCGTCGCCGGGACGCTCGCCGCGACCCGCCGCGCCGCGGCCCGGGTACGGACCGTGGTCGTCGGCGCCGTCCTGTTCGGCGTGAGTGAGGCGGTGGCCGCGCTCATGCCCTCCTACCCCGCCTTCCTGCTCCTGCTGCTGCCCACCGGATTCGCCCTGATGACTCTCAACACCGCGGTCAGCGCCTTCGTCCAGTCGGAGGTCACCGACGCCATGCGCGGCCGGGTGATGGCCATCTACACCGTCGTCTCGATGGGCGGCGCCCCGATCGGCGGCCCCGCGATCGGCTGGGTCGCCCAGCACGCCGGGGTGCGCTGGGGGCTCGCCTCGGGAGCCGCGGTCGCCGTGCTCTCCGCTCTCGCGGTGGCACTGCTGCTCTCCCGACGGCGGGGAACCACCGCTCCGGGCCGGGCCTCCCGGGCGTGGGTCGCGGCCGGTCCGGCCGCCGCCTCCCTCCGCGCCCGTACCCGCGCCCGTACCCGCAGCGGTTCCCCGCCGTCCCGGGAACCGGCTCCGTCCCTCTCGTCCGCGCACACCGACCCGTGCGTCCCCAGAACCCCGTCGACCGGAGACCATCCTCATGACTGATCACCCCACAGGGCCCCTCGGCCTGCACCTCGCCCTCGAAGCGGACGGCGACGGCGCCCACCCCGCGTCCTGGCGGCACTCGGGACGTCCGCCGGGCGCCGTCCTCGGCCCGCAAGCCCTTCGGGACGTGGTGACCGCGGCCGAGAACGCGGGCTTCGCCCTCGTCACCTTCGCGGACTCGCCCCTGCCGCCCGGCGCGCCCGGCGGCCCGGCCGGCAGGGTGGAGGCCGGGACCCGCGCCGCGTACGTCGCACCGCTGACCGACCGCATCGGCCTCGCGCCCACCCTGCACGTCACCACCACGGAACCGTTCCACCTCGCCACCCAGCTCGCCGGCCTGGACCACGCCTCGCACGGCCGGGGCGCCTGGGTCGTCGGTGCGGCGAACGGCGCGGACGACGCCGCCACCGTCGGCGAGCCGGTACGTTCCCCCGCCGAGCTGGCCCGCGAGACCGCCGACGTCATCGACACCGCCCGGCTGCTGTGGGACTCCTGGGAGGACGACGCGGTCATCAAGGACCGGGCGACCGGGCGCTTCCTCGACGCCGACCGAGTGCACCCCGTCGACTTCGAGGGCGCCTCCTTCTCGGTCAAGGGCCCCCTGATCACCCCGCGCCCCCCGCAGGGCGGACTCGTCGTGCTGGTGCCGGACGAGCTGGACGCGGACGCCCGCGCCGACGTCGTGCTCGTCGGCCGGCCCGGCCTCCCCGGGATCGCGGAACGCGCGAAGACCGCCAAGGAGGCCGGAGCGCCGTTGGTGTTCGCCGAGGTGGAGGTGGTCCTCGACGCGGACGCCCCGGCGGCCGACCGGCTCGCCGCCCTGGACGAGGCGGCCCCGTGGCCCGGGACCGGGCGGCTGCGCCACGTCGGCTCGCCCGAGGCCCTGGTAGGTCTGCTGCGCGGACTGTCCGCCGTGGTCGACGGGGTCAGGCTGCACCCGGCCGTGCTCGCCGTCGATCTGCCGGTCCTGACCGACCGGGTGCTGCCGGCCCTCAAGGAGACCGGGGAGCGGCCCGTACCGCGCGCCGGCGACACTCTGCGCGACACGCTCGGCCTTCCCCGCCCCGCCAACCGGTTCGCCGCCGCCCCGGCGGCCACGAACGCCTGAGGTGACCGACATGACCGCACGAAACCCCCGACCCCAGCTCCACCTCGGCGTGTTCTACACCGGAGTGGGACCCCAGCTGATCTGGTCCGAGCCCGACGCCCCCTCGCACACCGCGATCGAGACCTTCGTCGAGATCGCGCGGATCCTCGAACGCGGCCTGTTCGACGCGTTCTTCCTGGGGGAAGGGCTGCGCGTACGGGAGAACCGGGGCCGCGTCTTCGACCTGGACGTCGCCGGACGGCCCGACGCGATCACCCAGCTGTCCGCGCTCGCGGCCGTCACGACCCGCATCGGACTGGTGGCCACCCAGAACACCACCTACAACTACCCGGCCGACCTGGCCCGGCGCCTGGCGAGCCTCGATTTGCTCTCCGAGGGCCGTGCCGGATGGAACATCGTCACCACCGACAACGCCTGGACCGGAGCCAACTTCCGGCACGGCGGCTGGCTGGAGCACGAACGCCGCTACGAGCGCGCCGAACAGTTCGTCGAGGCGGCGAAGGAGCTCTGGTCCTCCTGGTCGCCCGAGGCGATCGCGCGGGACGGGAGCGCCGGGCACTGGGCCGCGCCCGGTGCCATCGGCCCGGTCGAACGCGACACCGACCTCGTGAGGCTCCGGGCCACCGCCACCGTGCCGGGCAGCCGCCAGGGCCGGCCGGTCCTCTTCCAGGCCGGGGACTCGCCCGGCGGCCGTGAACTCGCCGCCCGCCACGCCGACGTGGTGTTCTCCGCCAACACCGAGTTCGGCAAGGCCACCGCCTACGCCGCCGACCTCCGCGAACGGCTGGCCCGGCACGGCCGTACCCCCGACGCACTGCGCATCCTGCCGGGCGCCAGCGTCGTCATCGGCGACACCCCGGCCGACGCGGAGGAGAAGGCCCGCTGGGTACGCGGCGAACAGGTCAACGGCCCCCGCTCGATCGCCTTCCTGGAGCAGTACTGGGGCACCGACCTCTCCGGCTACGACCCCGACGGCCCGCTGCCCGACATCGAGCCGAGCGACCAGGAGCTCGACCCCTCCCGGGGCACCCTCGCCGTCGAGCAGCGCAGCGGCAAGCTCGCCACCATCCGCAAGTGGCGCGAGACCGCCGCCGAACGGGGGCTTTCCATACGCGAGTTGGTAACGGAGGTGTCACCGGGTCATCCGTCCTTCGTCGGCACCCCCGCGTCGATCGCCGACGAGTGGAGCCGGTACGTGCGCGAGGGCGTGGCGGACGGCTTCAACCTCCTGCCGCACCTGCTTCCGGCCTCCGTCACGGACATCGTCGACAAGCTCGTCCCGGAACTCCAGGAACGGGGCGTCTACCGCACCGAGTACCGGGGCACCACCCTGCGCGAACACCTCGACCTGCCGCCGCTCCCCACAACCGGCGGCTGACCGGTGCGGTCCCGCCCGGCCCGTGAAGGGCGCGGGGCGGACGGGACCGCGTACCGGTGCGTGCCCCGCCCGTCCCCGCCCGCCGCTCGCGGAGGTCACCAGCCGACGCCGAACCTGGCCAGCGGCTCGATCAGTTCTGCCTCCTCGTAGGCGAGATGGGAGAGGAGGGCATCCGTGAGCAGGTCCACCACGGCCTCCAGCTCCTTCCCGTCGGTGCGCCCCCCTGCATGGGCGACCAGTTCGCGGTCGAGGCGGTCGATCACCCCCTGGACGGCGTGGTGTTCCTCGGCCAGCCGGTCCAGCACAGGACCCAGGCGGGGATCGGCCCGCCGCAGGTGGGGGAAGAGGTCCTGGTCCTCGCGCGTGTGGTGCAGGGTGGTCACCCGGCAGTACGAGGCGCAGAACGCACCGATGTTCCCCACGTTCTGACGCACAGTCAGTCGCTGAACGGCGGAGCGGACTTCTCCGGTGTCCTTCGCCTCGTCCCGCACCTCGTGCACGGCCTGCCTCAGCCGGTCGAGATCCGCGCGGAGCCGGTCGTGCGCGGCGACGAGGTTCCGGGCCGCCTCCGGCCCACCGGCCGCGTACCGCCCTTCCGGGCCGGCGGGCGGCGCCGAGGGGCGGGCCGTCTCGTCCCACGGGCGCTCGGCGGAACGCCGCTCCCCGGGGGGCTCGGTGGCCCGGACCGAGAGCCGGGTGCCGGAATCCAGCGGCGTACCCGCCGCCGCGCCCGTACGGCTCCTTGCCGACGCGGCCTCCCGCCCGGGGCCGGGTGCCCTTGCCGCGCCGGAACGCGCGGCGGCCACCAGCTCCCGGGTCGCGGGCGCCACCTCTGCGGCGAACCTCTCGATCAGCCCCGGATCCCGTACGGGCAGGAGGAAGGCGCTCGTGCCGTGTTCGAGGGTCAGCGCGGCCAGCTGCTCCGGCCAGGACCCCGGCGGTCCCGTCGGGAAGCCCTCCCGGCCCGGGGAGAGGTTGTAGAGGCGGCGCACCGCTCCCGGATCACGGCCCGCCCGCTCCGCGGCCTCGTCGACGGCGCGGTGACCCGCCGTGAGTTGGGCCGGGGGCACATGGGGGACGCTCGGCAGCCACCCGTCCGCCGCCTTACCCACCAGATCCAGCATCCGGGGGCCGATCGCCCCGACCCAGATGCCGATCGGATGTGCGGGTGCGGGGCCGGAAGCGGCGCCGTCGAGTCCGTAATGGGCGCCTTCGAGGCGGACCCGTCCGCCCGGCTTCCAGAGCGCCCGGATGACCTCGATCGCCTCCCGGGTGGCCCGGAGCGCTTCCCCCGGGGTGCGGCGGGGGCCGCCGTCCGCGGCGACGGACTCCCAGTACGCCCCCGCGCCCAGCCCCAGTTCGACCCGGCCGCCGGTGAGGCGGTCGAGGGCGGCGGCGGTGCGGGCCAGCACAGCGGGGGGACGCAGCGGCAGGTTGGCGACGTTGGGGAAGACCCGCACCCGGGCGGTGGAGGCGGCGACGACCGCGAGCGTCGCCCAGGCGTCGAGCAGGTCCGGACGGTAGGGGTGGTCCGGGACGCTGACCAGATCCAGCCCGGCCAAGTCGGCCGTCCGGGCCAGCTCGACCGCGTCGTCGGGGTATTCGGACACCGGCACCAGGATGGCGCCGAAGAGCAGATCGTGCCCGTAGTCGGACATGGGACGACTCCGTTGCGATGGTCGGCCCGGCCGGACGCGGCCGGGTGAGGGCGGGGACTGCGGTCGCGTCAGGTGCCGGACACGTCCCCCGCGGGGGACGCTTCCCCGGTGGCGGGCTTTCCACCGGTGGTGGGTGCGGTGGCTCCGCGCCACAGCCTCCCCGGACCGGAGAGCGCCGCGACCGCGGCCACCGCCAGTGAGATCGCCGACATCACGAACGCGGTCGTGTAGCCGGACTCGGCGGGCAGTCGGCTGCCGGGCACCGTAGGGGAGGCCACCAGGGACGCGGCGATCTGCGCCCCGAGCGACCCGCCGATGGTGCGCATGATGGTGTTGATGCCGGTCGCCTCCCCGGTCCGGCCGCGGTCGACCGCGCTGACGACGAGGTTGGCCAGCGCCGCGAAGGCGAAGCCGACGCCGACGCCGAGCACCGCCGAACCCGCGTACACCGCCGCCGCGTCGGCATGGGCGGTCGCGTAGACGAGGAAGCCTGCCGTGCCGACGAGGCAGGCCAGCACCAGCGGCAGCTTCCACCCCGTGGCCGCGCCGATCCGTCCGGCGAGCGGGCCGGCGATCAGCATGGTCGCCGCCATGGGCACCATGAACAGCCCCGACCCGGTGACGGAGGCGCCGAAGCCGTACCCGGCGGAGGAAGGGGTCTGGGCGAGCATCGGGACCAGGGTGAAGGCCCCGTACATCCCGAACCCGATGACGAGGGCGGTGAGATGGCTGGTCAGCACCGCCGGCCGCCGCAGCAGTCCGAGGTCGATCAGCGGCTCGCGCACCCTCGACTCGACGTACGCGAACGCCGCGAGGAGCGCGACGGCGGCGACGAACAGGCCGACGATCCGGCCCGACGCCCACCCCCAGGACCTGCCCTGGCTGATGGCGGTCAGCAGGGCCACGATCCCGGCGCTCAGAAGGACGACTCCGGACCAGTCGATGCGTCCGGGGGAGCGGGCCGGGGACTCCCGGACGAACGCCACGACTCCTGCGACACCCGCCACGACGACGATCAGTCCGGTCCAGAAGATCCAGTGCCAGTCCAGTGCGTCGACGATGGGACCCGGGACGACGAGCCCGACGCCGAAACCGATACCGAACGTGGACGAGATCAGGCCGATCGCGACGGGCACCCGCTCGCGCGGGAACTGGTCGCGGACGATGCCGAACGCGAGCGGGAAGGCGGCCGATCCGACGCCTTGGACGGCCCGGGCCGCGATCAGCAGAGCGAGCGAGCCGGAGAGCGCGGCGAGCAGCGTGCCGACGGCGAAGACCGCCAGGCTGGCGACGAGCACACGGCGTTTGCCGAACATGTCGCCCACCCGGCCCAGCAGCGCGGTGGCGACGGAGGCGGTGAGGAGGAAGGAGCTGAGCACCCAGGACACGGACGTCGTGGAGGCCGCGAACTCCCGCTGGAGCTGGGGGAGTACCGGCACGACCATCGTCTGCATCAGCGAGAAGGAGAGTACGGCGAGGAGCAGGGCCGCGAAGGGCGCCGCGGTGCCGCGGGGCGGAGCGACGGCGGGGGTCTCGGACGCCGGAGCGGGGACGTCGCTCATCGAACCTCCCCGGGGCGGACCGGGCGGACCGGGCGGACCGGGCGGACCGGGCGGACCGGGCGAACTGTACGGACCGGGCGGACCGGAAGTGTCGGGAGTGGGGCGGGACCGCGACGGGGCGGGCGAGTTAATATCACCAAGGAATCATTACATGACGTCATCCTTACGTCCAGCAACTGCCGCTGTATCGTGGACACATGAGCGAAACCCCCGCGTACGGGACCGGCGGAGCGTCCCCGGAGAGGAGCGCGGCACCCCTGTCCCGCCCACCCGGCCTCCTCGCGCTGCCCTCCTACCTCGTCAGCCATGTGGCGCGCCTCGGGCACGAGGTGCTGGTGGACGCGGTGGGCGGACACGGCCTGCGGTTGCCGCACTTCGCCACCCTCACGGCGCTCGCCGACTTCGGTCCGCTGCCCCAGCACGTGCTGGCGGAACGGCTCGGGTTCCAGCGCAGCCACCTGGGGGGCTACCTCGACGCGGTCGAGGAACGCGGACTGGTGCGCCGGGAGCGGGACCGGGCCGACCGCCGCCGCCAACTCGTCGCGTTGACCGAGGAAGGGGCGGACCTCCAGCGCCGGGTGCGGCTCGTCGCAGAAGCGTCCCAGGACGTCTTCCTCGCCCGCCTCACCCCCGCCGAACGGGAGACCCTGGCCACGCTGCTCCGGCGTGTGCTGGACGGCTCGGAGCAGAGCTCATGAGAAACGGTACGGTGCCGGGCGCCGGCCGTACGGACTCCGCGAACGCGGACGCCCCGCACGTGACCGGCGGAGGCGTCCGGCGGCGCTCGGCGCGCGGCCGGGTCTGGGGAAGGGCGGCCTGCGGGCTCGTGCTCGCCGCACCCGCCGCCCTGCTCCTCGTACGGCTGACGGGAAGGGACACGGGCACGCGGCTCGCCGTCCCGATGGTGCTGTTCCCCCACACGGCCGTCCTGGCGCTGCTGGTGCTGGTCCTCACGACCGCCGTCCGCGCGGTGCGGTCCTGGAGCGTGGCGGCCGTGGCGCTGCTCCTGATCGCCGCCCAAGTCTGGCTGGTTGCACCGAGGTTCGTCCCGGACTCCGTCGCCGTGCCGTCGTCGGCCGCCCGCTTGCGGGTGGCGACCCTCAACACCGACGAGGGGGCGGTGGATCCGGCGGCGGTGGTGGCGATGGTCCGGTCCGAGCGGATCGACGTACTCGCTGTGGAGCAGACACCGGCGCGAGGGCTCGACGCGCTCGAACGGGCGGGCCTCGGCGCCCTCTTGCCGTACCACGCGCTGCACCCCGAGTACGACTCCTCGATCTACTCCCGCACCCCGCTGACCGGGGCGGACACCACGGACATCGACACCGTGTGGCCCCAGACCACCGCCAAGATCACCGTCGGCGGACGCACCGTGCGGCTCGTCGCCGTCCACACCTACTACCCGCTCGGGAACCCCGGGCGGTGGAGCAGGGACATGCACTCCCTCACCTCCCTGGCGACCGACGACGGACCCGACACCGTGTTCCTGGGCGACTTCAACGCCACCCTGGACCACGCTCCGATGCGTTTTCTGCTGGCCGCCGGACTCACCGACACCCACGCCGAACTCGGCGAGGGCTGGGCGCCGACCTGGCCCGTCGGAGCGGGGATCACGCCTCCCCTCGTCCAGCTGGACCACGTGCTGCACGGCTCCGGGCTCGCGGGGGTCTCTGTCCGCGAACGCACCCTGCCCGGGACGGACCACCGGGCCGTCGTCGCGGAACTCGCGGTGCTCCCGCAACGGGCGCCCGTCCTGCTGACGGGCTGACCCACCGGTCCGTCCCGCCCCGCTCCCGGGCCGTGCGGGCGGGTCCGGGAGCGGGCCGGGGAGTCACCGGGGTGACAGGACCCGTACCTGCGAGCCGGAGAGCTTGGTCCACCAGTGGCGGTAGCGTCCGTAGGCCAGGGGGTCGCGGTCCGCCAGCAGAGTGCTCAGGGAGCGGGCCTCCTCGGCGAGCCCGTCCCAGTCGGCCGGACTCAGATCGCGAAAGGCCGTCACCTCGACACCGCCGTCGACCGGACGCCAGACCCCCGCGACGTGGCCGTCGACCAGGATGGTCGGCAGCACGTCACCGTTGATACGGATCACCTCGCGCCGGTACTCCTCGGGGATCACCCGGCTGCGGTCGGCGTACGCCAGCAGAACGCTGTCCCACATCGCCATCAGCCGTGGCGGAGAGGGGACTTCGGCCGCCGGGCGTCCGGCCCCGACGGCGTCGAACAGCACCGTCCCGTCCGGCCCTTCGAGCTGTTCGACGACACCGTCGAGAGCCCGCAGCGCCTCGCGCACCGGTCCGCGCCGCACCATGGCGAACTGCGCCACGTCCGCCACCGAAGCGGGCCCGAACGCCGCCAGGTAGCGCAGTACGAGGTGGCGCATCGCCTCCGGCGCGTGTTCCGGTCCCGCTGTCGTGGGGCGGGACGGCGCCGCCACGTACGACGCTCTCGGGCCGAACGACCACGGCCCGCCGGCCGGTACGTGCAGCAGGGGTGCGTACGCCCGCAGCCCCCACAGTGCCCCGTCCTTCTTCTCCGCACCCACTCGTTCCTCCAGCCAGGATTCCAACTCCGCTTTGGTGCGACCTCGTTCGGCGAACGCCAGCAGATCCGGTACCAGCCGGCGGGCGTCGTCCGGGGTGAGGCCCGCCTCCGAGAACCGGAACCCGAGGCGCGAGGCGTACAGCGTCTGCTGCATCGCCTCGCGCAGCACCCGGTAGTCCTCGGCGTGCACCGCGTGGAGCGTGATCCGCATCAGCGTCGCCTTGACCACCGCGCCGTCGGAGAATGCCGCGTCCAGCTCCGCGGGATCGAAGCCCGCGAGCCGGTTCCACAGGGCGACGTACGGCGAGGCAGGCTGCTGCGCCTGGAGGGCGAGTACCCGGCGCACCCCCTCGGTGGCGTCCAGCGGCTCCCGCCGCAGCAGCAGTTGGCGGTCGAGGGTCGCCCGGTTCAGTTCGCGCGCGCTGATCTTCATGGCGGGCATTGTGCCGGGTTCCGCCCCGGCGCGGGCGGGCTGCCGCTCGCGGCGCGGTCCTCCGGACCGCTGCGGCCGGGCCCGCGCCGGGGCGCGTCGGCGTCCTTGCCGTCCCTCGGCCGTCAGGTCGCACCCGTGGCCCCGCCGCCCTCAGCCGGTGAGGCCGTCGTTGAACACCCTGCGAGCCAACACCATGCGGATATCGGCGAGTTCTGCGGCGATCCGCTGCTCACGGACGTCGTCCGTGCGCACCGCCGCCTCGGTGGAGGTGCCCGCCAGCAGACAGGCCCTGCGCAGATGGGTCGGAGGATGGGTCGAATCGGTGCTGTGGCCGCGGAGCGCGCTCGCCCGTCGGAGGCGCTCGAACTCGGCCGGCGGAATCGACTCCACGTGTGCCGCGAGCCGCTCCCAGAGGCCGAGCCACGGTTTCGTCTCGACGGGGGTGCCGCCGCGGCGGGCGGGACGGGGCGTGTTCGTCTCACGGAGCAGCGCACCCACCGCCGACTCGGACACCAGCAAACGGTCCGTCAGGCCGACGGCCGCCTCGGTGGAACCGACGTGGGCGGCCACCCGGTCGGCGAGGTACTCGCCCCGCTGGGCCGTGCGCCGGAGTAAAACGGAATGCGCGGGACCCGCGGGCGAACGAACGCCCGCGGGACCCGCGCGTCCGGTCAGCCCTTCGGCGTACGCAGACCCAGGTGGTCGCGGAGCGTCGTCCCCTCGTACTCCGTACGGAAGACGCCCTGCTCCTGGAGGAGCGGGACCACCGTGTCGGCGAACTCGTCGATGCCGCCGGGTACCAGGTGCGGGGCGAGGATGAAGCCGTCCGACACCTCGCTCTGCACCGAGTCGTTGATGGCCCGTGCGACCGTCGAGGGCGAGCCGATGAAGGTCTGCCGGGCGCTCGTCTCGATGACCAGTTCCCGGATCGACAGGCCCTCCGCCTTCGCGCGCTGCCGCCACTCGGCCGCGGTCGCCAGCGGATCACGGACCATCCGCACACTCGCCCGCCCCCGGGTCACCGTGTGCTCACCGGTGTCGGGGTCGATCTCGGGCAGCGGCCCGTCCGGGTCGTAGCCGGACAGGTCCCGGTTCCACACGTGTTCCAGGAACTTGATCGCGGTCTGGCCGCTGACCTGACTGCGCCGCACCTCGTGCGCGCGCTCCTCCGCCTCGGCGTCCGTGTCGCCCAGCACGAAGGTGGCCGCGGGCAGGATCAGCAGGTCGTCCCGCTCGCGTCCGTGGCGGGCGAGCCGGTCCTTGACGTCCTGGTAGAAGGCGCGGCCCGGCTCCGGGGCGGAGTGACGGCTGAAGATGGCGTCCGCGGTGGCCGCCGCGAACTCCCGGCCCTGGTCGGAGTCCCCGGCCTGGAAGATCACCGGGCGGCCCTGCGGGGAGCGCGGCACGTTGAAGCGGCCCGCGATGTCGAAGTGCTGGTCGCGGTGGGCGAACGTACCGGCGTCCGCGCTGCGCAGGAACTGCCCGCCCTCCGCGTCCGCGAGGACGTCGTCCTCGGCCCAGGAGTCGAACAGCTCCCAGGACGTCCGCAGGAACTGCTCGGCGCGGGTGTAGCGGTCCTCCTCCGCGAGGAAGCCGCCGCGGCGGAAGTTCTCGCCGGTGAACGCGTCCCAGGAGGTGACGACGTTCCACGCCGCACGACCCGCCGAGAGGTGATCCAGGGAGGCGAACTGCCGTGCCACCTCGTACGGTTCGTTGAAGGTGGAGTTGATCGTACCGGCCAGGCCGATCCGCTCGGTGACCGCCGCCAGCGCGGCGAGGATGCCGAAGGTGTCCGGGCGTCCCACCACGTCCAGGTCGTAGATCGCACCGCCCTGCTCGCGGAGCCGCAGCCCCTCGGCCAGGAACAGGAAGTCGAACCTGGCCCGTTCCGCTGTGCGCGCGAAGTGGCTGAAGGAGGCGAAGTCGATCTGGCTGCCGGCCTCCGGATCGCTCCAGACCGTGGTGTTGTTGACCCCGGGGAAGTGGGCCGCGAGGTGGATCTGCTTCAGGTGGTCGCTCATGACTGTCCTCCGGCCCGGACCCGGGCGTAACGGTTGGCGGGACGTGGGAGGCCGAGGAGGCCGCGCAGCGAGTCGGCTTCGTACGCGCGGCGGAACGCGTCCCGGCTCTGGAGCTCGGGCACCAGCCCCCGGCTGATGGCCGGCAGGTCGTGGGCCGCGACCGCCGGACGGAGCCGGAATCCGGTCAGGCCCGCCCGCTGCCGGTCCAGCAGCAGATCGGCCAGCTCGGCGGGGGTGCCGGTGAAGATCTCGGCGTCGCTCGTCAGGGGAGCGCCCGCCACGTCGTCGAGGCGCCGGCGGCGCTCCTGTGCCCCGTGTGCCGTCTCGTCCAGGAAGACCACCAGGTCCCCGAAGACGTGGACGGTCTCCCCGCCCCGCCCGGCCGCCTCCTGGGCGGCCCGGATCTCCTCGGTCACCGCCCGCGCCTCGGCGGTGTCGTGCGGGGTGACGTAACCGACGTCCGTGGACCCGGCCACCAGCTCGTACGGAAGGGAGGCGTGGGCCAGCGAGGTCACCAGCGGCTGGCCCTGCGGCGAACGCGGGGTGATCGAGGGGCCCTTGACGCTGAAGTGCCTGGACTCGAAGTCGATGTAGTGCAGCTTCTCGCGGTCGATGAACCGCCCGGTGGCGGCGTCGCGTATCTCCGCGTCGTCCTCCCAGCTGTCCCAGAGCCTGCGGAGCACCTCGACGTAGTCGGCGGCCTCGGCGAACAGCTCGCGCACCAGCACCTGCGTCTCGGGCAGCAGATAGTCCTGCGGACGGAACGGCGGCAGGTCCCGGCGGCCGAAGTGCGCCGCCTCGTGGGGCGAGGCGGCGACCTTGACCCGGACCCCGGCCCGCCCACCGCTCACGAAGTCCAGCGTCGCGATGGCCTTCGCCAGGTGGAACGGCTCGGTGTGGGTGGCCACCACGGTCGGCACCAGTCCGACGTGCCGGGTCAGCGGCGCCACCCGGGAGGCGATCAGCACCGCGTCGAGTCGGCCGCGCACCTGATCGGTGCGCCGGTCGTCGGCGGTCGGGTCGGTGGACTGGAGCGACAGCGCGTCCTCGAAGGTGACGAAGTCGAGGAGGCCGAGCTCCGCCTCCTCGACGGCGTCCAGCCAGTAGCCGGCGGTAAAGAGCTCGGAGGCGCGGGCCCCCGGCTCGCGCCAGGACGCGGGGTGCCAGCCCGTGCCGTCCAGGGCCACGGCGAGATGGAGGGGTTCGGGAGGTGAGGAGGGGGACTGCGACATGGCGGGAAGTGCCTTTCCTGATCGGCTGTGGAGTACGGGAAGACGCGGCCGGTCCGCTCCGGGGGTCAGTTCGCCCCGGCAGGGGCACCCCCGGGGACGCGGACGACGGCGAAGAGATTGCGCCGGCGCAGGGCGAACCCGATCGAGAGGTAGAGGCGGATGGCGTTCTCGTTGGTGGCCGCCGCGTGCAGGAACGGAATGTCGCCCCGGTCCCGGATGCCGTCGGCCACATGCCGGACCAGCCGGGTGGCGAGGCCCTCGCCACGGTGCTCGGCGTCCGTGCAGACCGCGCTGATCTCGGTGTGGCCGGGGGGCCGCAGCCGTTCACCGGCCATCGCCACCAGCTTTCCGCCGCGCCGGATCCCCCAGTACGCGCCCAGCTCGATGGTGCGCGGGAGGAACGGCCCCGGCCTGTTCCGCCCCACCAGGTCCAGCATCTCGGGGACGTCGGCCGTGGTCAGCCGGACGGCCTCCGGGTCGGACCGCGTGACCAGCGTGTCCGCGACGAGCTGCACACCCCCCGCCTTCTCCACGGTCTCCCAGTGGTCCGGCACGCTGCTCACCCCGGTCACCGCCGTCTGCGCGCCGGGCCCGAGGAGCGCCGCCAGATCGTCCCAGGCACGCGGGTCCGAGGGGTCGCGCAGCGCCACGAAGGGGGCGACGTCGCTCCGGTAGCGGGCGGCGGAGCCGACGGTCTCCGCGAAACGGCGGTGCGCCCCGGTCAGAGCGGCCCAGGCGGCGTTGTCCAGCACGTGCGGTTCGGGGAGCGTGGGCCGGGCGGAGACGGGGTCGGTCCCGGGGAGGGAGCGCGGTGGCTGGACTTCGGTGGACATGTGAGGCCGTTCTTCCTTCGGTGGGACCGTGCCGCTTTCCGGCACGGCACGGGGGCGGGGCGGGTCCGGGTCAGCGGGCGGCGGCGGGCAAGGGGCGTCCGAGGGCGAAGCGCCGGGCACCCGGCAGGCCCTCGACCAGGTCCGCCGCCAGCTCGCCGATGGCGGGGGCGAACTTGAACCCGTGACCGGAGAAGCCGGCGAGCACCGTCACCGGGCCGCTCCGGTCGACCACGAAGTCGTGGTCGGGGGTGGACGTGTAGAGACAGGTGACCGGCTCGGGCGCGGCCGGGGCCAGACCGGGCAGCCAGGTACGCGCGTAGGCCTCCAGCCGCTCGACCGCCACCGGATCCGGGGTGCGGTCCCGGCGGTCGGGGTCGACGACCGGCCCGACCGCGTGGAACCCGACCTTGACGCCGTCCGCGCTGCCGAGCCCGTACACACCGCCCGGTTCGTCGATCCCGGCGCCGGGGTGGTGCACGAACGCCGGCCACTCCAGCGCACCGTCCACCGCGAAGTGCAGCGGCTGCTCCTGGGTGACCCGCAGCGGCGGCAGCCCGTCCACCAGGCCGGGCAGCACCGACGGCGACCAGCCGCCGACCGCGACCACGGCCGCGTCCGCGACGACCGGCCCGCCCTCGCCGGTCTCGACGGCGACGCCGCTCCCCGTCGGGCGCAGGCCGCGCACCCGCACCCCGTGCCGCACGTCCGCGCCGAGGCCCGACGCCGCCGCGAGCAGCGCCGCCACGGCGGCGTCGGCGTGCAGCCGGCCGCCCTCCGCGTGATGCAGCACGGTCGTGTCGGCGCGCAGTCCGGGCCAGCGCCCGGCCGCCTGGGCCGGGCTGAGCACCTGCCCCGGGCGGCCTGCCGCCGCCAGCGTGGCGGCGAGCTCCCCGACGGCCCGGGGCGATCCGTGGTCGACCGCCCCGGTGACCGTCAGCACCGGACGTTCCGCCTCCTCCTCCAGCCGCCGCCAGAGCGGCAGCGCCCGCAGGGCGAGCCCCACGTACCAGGGATCGGCGTACGTCAGCCGGAAGATGCGGGAGCTGCCGTGCGAGCTGCCCCGGTCGTGACCGGGCCCGAACCGCTCCAGCACCGTGACCCGGTGGCCGCGGGCCGCCAGCCGCCAGGCCGCCGAGGCGCCCATGACCCCTCCGCCGACGACCACCACGCTGGGTGCCATGACGGGCTCTCCTCTCTTGCTGTCGTGCGGGCGACCGCACCCCGGCCGGGCCGGGGTGCGGTCCGGTGGATCAGGAGTTGGTGATCGGCAGGCCCGGGGGGTTGACCTCGGCCTTCTGCACGGCCTCGTCCTTGAGGTTCCACGCCTCCAGCCACTTCGCGTACTGGCCGTGCTCGATCAGGTAGTTGATGGCCTCCGCCAGCGGCTTCGCGAGCCCGCTGTCCTTCTTCGCCGTGGCGCAGATGAGCCCCTGGAGCGAAGCCCCGGCACCCGAGTACGTACCGCCGCTGGTGGTGGCCTGCGGCGTGCTCGCGGACCGGGTGATGTGGTAGGCGATGGCCGGGTTCGGGCCGAAGTACCCGTCGATCTTCTTGGCGTTCAGCGCCAGATAGGCGCTGTTGTTGTCCGCGAAGTACTTGACGTCGAGCTTCTTGCCTTCGGCCTTCAGCTTGTCCCGCCACTCCAGCAGGATCTTCTCCTGGTTGGTGCCGGAGCCCACCGCGATGGTCTTGCCCGCCAGGTTCTCGTAGTCGCCGCCGAAGTCCCAGGCCGCTTCCTTGCTCACCTCGAACCCGAGGTTGTCCTGTCGGTAGCAGGCGAACTCGTACTTCTTCTTGCGCTCCTCGGTGTCCGTGATGTTGGAGAAGCCGGCCTCGGTGCGCCCGCTGTCGATCCCCACGAACAGGTTCTCCCAGGTCGCGTTCTTCGGCTCGGGCTTCAGGCCGAAGACGGCGGCGACCAGGCGGCCGAGGTCGGGCTCGGAACCGGTGATCGTCTTCTGGTCGTCGCCGACGTAGCCGAGGGGCGGGGATCCGGCGGGGAGCATGCCCAGGCCGATGGTGAACTTCCCGTCCTCGGTGACGGACTTGGGCAGCTGGGCGCGGATCGAGGCGACCTCGGGGACGTCCAGCGTGATCTCCTTGGCGGCCCCGTTCGAGGCGGCGCCGATGACGACCGATCCCTTGGCGGCGGCCGAAGTGCCGGCGGAGTCCTCGGTGTCGCTGTCACCGCAGGCGCTGAGCCCGGCGGCGAGGGCCAGGACGGTGCCGGCGGTGGCGAGGGTGGACAGACGGGATCTGCGGCGGGACATGTCGGTTCCTTGTGGGTGATGGAGCTCAGGTGAGAGGACGTGTGGGGGAGGAGAGCCAGGCCGAACAGGCCGGCTCAGACGTATGGCTGACCAGTTATCAGGTGCGGGTGCGGTGAGTCAGAGGACCTTGCCGAGGAACTCCCTGGTACGGGCCTCGCGCGGGTTGTCCAGCACGTCGGCGGGCCTCCCCTGTTCGACGATCACGCCCTGGTCCAGGAAGACGACCTGGTCCGCGACCTCCCGGGCGAAACCGATCTCATGGGTCACCACGATCAGCGTCGTGCCACCGGTGGCCAGCTCCTTGATGACGGAGAGGACTTCGCCGACCAGTTCCGGGTCGAGCGCCGAGGTCGGCTCGTCGAAGAGGATCACTCCGGGTTCCAGGGCGAGCGCGCGGGCGATGGCGACCCGCTGCTGCTGGCCCCCGGACAACTGGCGCGGGTAGCTGTCCGCCTTGTCCGCCAGCCCCACCCGGTCGAGCAGGGTACGGGCCAGCTCGCGGGCGCCGTCGCGGTCCGCGAGACCGATGGCGGTGGGCGCGGCGGCCACGTTCTCCAGCACCGTGAGGTTCGGGAACAGGTTGAAGTTCTGGAAGACGAAACCGATGCGGCTGCGCTGCGCCCGGATGGTGCGCTCGGGCAGTTCCTTCAGCCGGCCGCGGTGGTGCCGCACGCCGATCGGCTCGCCGCCGACCGTCACGTGGCCGATGTCCAGCTTCTCCAGGTGGTTCACCGTACGCAGCAGCGTCGACTTGCCGGACCCGGACGGCCCGAGGATCACCGTCACCGATCCCGGTTCGACCGTCAGGTCGATGCCGCGCAGGACCTGGTGCTCACCGAACCACTTGTGGGCCTGGTGGATCTCCACCGCCACCGGCTCGGCGCGGACGGGGCTCTTCGTGCTCCGAGGGGTGATGACGCTCATGTGCTCGATCCGATCGCGGTCCTGGAACGGGCGGCGCGGACACCGGCCCGGAGCTTCTGCAGCGGGGTCGGGGGTACGGTGCGCAGCGCGCCGCGCGAGTAGTGGCGCTCCACGTAGAACTGGATCACCGAGATGACGCTGGTGAGGATGACGTACCAGAGCGTCGCCACCAGCAGCAGGGGGACGATGTCCCCGGAGTAGGTGGAGCCGAGGCTCTGGACGGTGCCGAACAGATCGAGCAGCGAGACGTAGAAGACCAGCGAGGTGCCCTTGACCAGACCGATGAGCTGGTTGACGTAGGAGGGCACGATCACCCGGAGCGCCTGCGGGAAGACGATGCGGCGGAACTGGTACCCGCGGGGCAGTCCGAGCGCCGAAGCCGCCTCGTGCTGGCCCTGGTCCACCGAGAGCACACCGGACCTGACCACCTCGGCCGCGTACGCCGCCTCGTTGAGGCTGAGGCCGACCACGGCGACGGTCATGTCGGTGGCGAGCCGGGACTCGTCGAACTCGAAGAAGGCCGGCCCGAACGGAACCCCGAGGCTCAACGTCTGGTACAGCGCACTGAAGTTGTAGAGGAAGAGCAGGACGACGATCAGGGGTACCGAGCGCAGCAGCCAGATGTAGACCCAGGAGACCGACCGCAGCACCGGATTGGGCGACAGCCGCCCCAGTGCGAGGACCACCCCGCCGATCAGGCCGAACACCGCGCTGAGGGCGGCGACTTCGAGCGTGATCAGCAGACCGTCGAGCACCACCGGGCGGAAGAACCAGTACGAGAACCGGCTCCACTGGTAGAACGGGTTGCTCACCAGCCCGTGGACGAACTGGGCCACCAGGACGAGGACCGCCGCGGTGAGCACCCACCGCCACGGGTGGCGCAGCGGCAGCACCCGCTCGGCCGCATGACGCGGATCCTGTGCCGAAGCGGCGCGGGCGGCGGCCTTCGGGACCGGCGGCTCTGCGGGCGGGGCGGAGGGAGAGCCGGCGGTGACCGGATCTTCCGGGGGCGCGGACGTCTCGGGCATGTGGGTGCTCCAGCGGTCAAAGGGTGGCCGGACGGCGCGCGCGGCACGCGGTCGGGCCGGATCGGGAACCCCGGCCCGAGTCCGGGCGGGGGTGCGGGGGAACGCGAGACGGGCGGGGCGGAGGTGGTCCGGCCGGTCAGCAGCCGCAGTGCGGTGCGCAGGCCGGCAGCCCGCTGGTACACGAGTGGCAGGCACCGCGTTCGTGCGACGGCGTACGCGAGGAGGAGAGCGACAGCGTGGCGGAGGGCGCGGCGGAGCGGAGGCGGCGAACGCCTGCCGTCCTCTCCGGTGCGCTCTCCATGCTGGTCATCCTGGTCTCTCCGCCGCAGTGAGCGAGCCGCTGGGACACGCTCGGTGGAACGGGCGGTCCACGGGATCGTGGTCGCCGGACCGCCGGGGAATCACCGGGCCGGTCCGGCGTCAGTTAACCCATCCGAGGGAGAAGGCGTCAATATGATCCTGAGTTGTGTGAACAGGTGTACGGGGTCGGCCCCACCGTGCTGGGGCGGCCCGCTTCCACCGGCTCGACCAGCGGAAACGTCACCGGGGCGGTGGCCGGTGGCGGCGTCCGGACAGGTGCCGGACGCCGCCACGGGCGGCGTTCATTTCGTGACCCTGTAACACGGGCTTCATGTCCGGTCACAGGGCGACCGCGGTGACCGGAGCACCTTCCGTCGCGCGAGGCCGGACCGCGCGGTCAGGTCCACCTCCTGGCCACGGCCCTCTCCACCACCCCCAGCACCGCGTCCGTCGCCTTGCCGAGCAGGGCCAGCAGCACGATCGCCAGCAGCAGGATGTCGGTCCGCCCGGTGTTCTGACTGTCGATCAGGAGGAAGCCCAGCCCCATCGACGAGGCGATGAGCTCGGCCGCGACCAGGAAGAGCCACCCCTGGGCGAGCCCCAGCCGTAGCCCCGAAAGCACCGAAGGCGCCGCCGCGGGGATCAGCACCTGGGCGAGCAGCGCGGGACCCCGGCGGCCGTAGGCATGGCCCAGTTCGCGGAGACCGGGGTCGGCGTGGTCGAGCGCCGAGGCCACCGTCGTGTAGACGGGGAAGAAGGCGCCGACCGCCACCAGGGTGATCTTCGGTGTCTCACCGATGCCGAGCCAGAGCAGCAGCAGCGGGACCCACGCCAGCGACGGCACCGCACGGAGTGCCTGGACGGTCGGGCCCAGCAGCCGGCGCACCGCGGTCGAGAGCCCGACCAAGCCCCCCAGCACGAGCCCGGCCCCGGCCCCGGCGGAGAAGCCCAGCAGGACCCGCTGCACGCTGATCGCCACGTGGTGGAGGAGTTCGCCCCGCTCCCAGAGCACCCGGGCGGCGCGGGCCACCGCCAGCGGCTCGGGCAGCTGGCTCGGCGCGTACGCCCCCGACCGCGCCGCCGTGTTCCAGGCGACGAGGAGCGCGACCGGGACCAGCAGCCCCACGGCCACGCGCCCGGCCGCCCGCCCGGTGGCGGCGAGCCGGTCACCGCCGACGCGCGCCCGCCCGCCGGTGACCGGCACGGCGTCCGAGCCGGTCACCGACCCGGATGCCGGAGCGTCCCGGCCCGTCACCGTCACCGCCTCCGTCTTCTCCGTGGTCCGGGCGGTCGTCTCCGTGGTGTCGGCGCTCATGAGGGGTCCGCCTTCCGCGCGTACTCGGGGAGGAAGAGCGAGTCCAGCGCGCCGTCGACGGCCGTGCGGTCGGGCACCAGGTTCTCCTCCACGAGGACGGGCGCGATCCGGTCGAGCACCGCGCGCTGCTCGTCGCCGGGGACGGGTGAGATGTCGAGCTCGGTGCGCCCGGTCAGCTGCTGTCGGGCGACGGCCTCGCTCACCTTGGACTCCTTCGCGAGCAGGCGCACGGCGTCGTCCGGGTGGGCGACGATCCAGGCACGGGCCTTCTCGTAACCGTCCACGACCGTCTGGACCAGCTCGGGGTGGTTCCGCTCGAAGTCCGCCGAGACGTTGAGGAAGCCGTACGAGTTGAACGCGAGGTTCCGGTAGATCAGCCGGGAGCCGTTCTCGATCTGGCTCTGCGAGAGGTACGGGTCCAGTCCCGCCCACGCGTCCACGTCTCCCCGCTCCAGAGCCGTCCGGCCGTCCGCGTGCTGGAGGTTGACGACCGTGACGTCGTCGGCGCCGAGGCCGGCGGTCTCCAGCGCCTGGAGCAGGAAGAAGTAGGGGTCCGTCCCCTTCGTGACGGCCACCTTCCTGCCCTTCAGCTCGCGCACCGAGCGGATCGGGGAGCCCTTCGCGACGACGAGCGAGGACCATTCGGGCCGGCTGTACACGTCGACCGTGTGCAGTTCGGTCCCGTTGGCACGGGCCAGCAGAGCGGGTGTGCCCGCCGTCGAGCCGAAGTCGATCGCCCCCGCGCGGAGGTTCTCGTTGGCCTTGTTGCTGCCGAGGGACTGGGTCCAGGTGACGGCGGCGCCCTGGCCGGCGAGCGTCGTGCCGAGCCAGCCCTTCTCCCGCAGGACGAGGCTCTCCGGGTTGTAGTACGCCCAGTCCAGCCGGACCGTCACGGAGGCGCCGCCGGGCTCGGTGCCGGCCGCGGCGGAGCCGTCCGCGGACTCGCCCGACACGCAGGCGGTGGCGGTCAGCAGCAGACCGGCGACGAGAGCGGCTCCAGCGGCTCTACGCACGGCTCTTCGCACGGCGGTCCGCGCGGCGGTGGTCACAGTGGTCCTCGCGGAGGTGTCTCTCATGGCCTGTCTCTCAGGGCTGGTGGGGACGGTCGGGGGCGCCGACGCCGAGTCGGCGCAGCAGATCGGCTCTCAGCGGCGCCGACTCCGGATGCCCACGTGGCCGGGGCCGGGCGACGGGTACGTCGATCCGGGCGGCGATCGTGGCGGCGGGGCCGGACCCGAGCAGCACGATCCGGTCCGCGAGGTGCAGTGCCTCGTCCACGTCGTGCGTGACCATCAGCACCGTGGTGCCCGCCGCGCGTTGCATCGTGTCCAGCAGGTCCTGCATACGCATCCGGGTGAGGGCGTCGAGCGCCGCGAAGGGCTCGTCGAGCAGCAACACACCCGGCTCCCGCGCCAGGGCCCGGGCGAGCGCGGCCCGCTGCGCCATACCGCCGGAGACCTGGCCGGGGCGGTGGCCGCCGTACCCGTCCAGGCCCACCTCGGTGAGCCGCCGGGCGACGCTGGCCCGCCCCTCGGTCCGGTCGGTGCCCCTCGGCAGGCCGAAGGCGACGTTCGACGACAGGGTGCGCCAGCGCATCAGGCGCGGGTCCTGGAACACCACCGCCGTGCGCGGATCGCCCGCGACGACGGGCCGCCCGTCGACCAGCACCTGACCCGACGTGGGGACGTCCAGCCCGCCGATCATCCTCAGCAGCGTCGACTTGCCGGACCCGGACGGCCCCAGCACCGCGACCGTCTCGCCCGCTGCGATCTCCAGGTCGATTCCGGCCAGCACGCTCCGGGCACGCCGGCCCTGCCCGAAGTCCCGCCCGACGCCCCGCAGGGAGACGGCCGCGGCACCCGTACCGGACCGTTCCCCGGGCCCGGCCGCCCTCGGCACCGCAGCCTCGTGCCCGGCCATGTCCGGCCCGGCCTTGTTCCGCCCAGCAGCCTCCGGTGCTGCCACCCCCGGCGCGGAGCCCGCCCGGCTCACGACCGCCCCGCGAACGGGACGATGGCCGAGGGGGCGGCGGCGCCGCTCGTGAAGGGGTGCTTCCACAGCCCGCGCCGTGCCAGGACCGGCAGGACGCCCTCGCCGAACCAGTACGCCTCCTCCAGGTGCGGGTATCCCGACAGGACGAACTCCTCGATGCCCAGAGCCTGGTACTCGGCGATGAGGTCCGCGACCTCCTCGTGCGAACCGACCATGGCCGTGCCCGCACCCCCACGCACCAGCCCGATGCCGGCCCACAGGTTCGGATGGATCTCCAGCCCGTCCCGGCCCCCGCCGTGCAGCGCGAGCATCCGGTGCTGCCCCTCCGACTCGCTGCGCGCGAGGCCCTCCTGCACGGACCGGACGGTCGACTCGTCGAAGCCGTCCAGCAGCCGTCCGGCCTCGGCCCACGCCTGCTCGGAGGTGTCCCGGGCGATCACGTGCAGCCGGATGCCGAAACGTACGGTCCGCCCCTCCTCGGCGGCGAGCTTCCTGATCCAGGCGACCTTCTCTGCGACGGCCGCGGGAGGCTCGCCCCAGGTGAGGTAGACGTCGCTGTGCCGGGCCGCGACCACACCGGCCGCGGGGGACGAACCACCGAAGTAGATCTCGGGGACGGGGTCGGGCACCCTCGCCAGCTTGGCATCCTCGACCCGCAGGTGCTCGCCCGCGTGGTCGACGGTCCCGCCCTTCCACAACTCCCGCACGATGTGCAGGAACTCGCCGGTGCGCGCGTACCGCCCGTCCTTGTCGAGGAAGTCGCCGTAGGCGCGCTGCTCGTGGCTCTCGCCACCGGTGACGATGTTCAGCAACAGCCGGTTGCCGGTGAGCCGCTGATAGGTGGACGCCATCTGCGCCGCGAGGGTCGGTGATACCGATCCGGGCCGGAACGCCACCAGGAACTTCAGGCGCTCGGTGTGCTGGCTGATCAATGCCGTGGTGAGCCAGGCGTCTTCGCACCAGGCACCCGTCGGGGTGAGCGCGCCGACGAAGCCCAGCTGCTCGGCCGCGAGCGCGATCTGCGTGAGGTACGGGACGCTCGGGGGGCGGTCGCCGCCCGCCGCCGTGACGGGCGTGCCGTGGCCGCCTCCCACGACGTGCCGGCTGTCGCCGTTGGTGGGAAGGAACCAGTGGAACGTGAGGGACATGGGAGGGAACCCTTTCGGTGCGGGGAGCCGGATGCGGCGGAGTGGTGACGCGGAGGAACAGTGGCGAGGCCGAGGAACGGGGACACGGCGGAACGGGAAACCCGCGAACGGGGGACAGGCGCCGGTCAGAGGAGCCCGTGGCGGGGCGGGCGGGTGCCGTTGAGCGTCCAACGGCCCAGGTGCTGCACCTTCCAGCGCGTCGGGTCGTGCAGCGTGTGAGTCCGGGCGTCACGCCAATGCCGGTGCAGATTCAGTGAGTCGAGCGCCGCTCGGGTGCCCGCCACCTCGAAGAGCGCCGAGCCGGTCTCGACCGCCGCCTCCGCGGCGACCACCTTCGCCGCCGCGACCGCCAGGGAGGCCTCGGCTGCGGAGTCGTCGGTGAGATCGGCCTCCGCCCGGTCGACCGCGCGCGCCGCCTCGGCCAGCAGCGCGTCGGACGACCGTACGCGCAGGGACAGTTCACCGAACCGCTGGATGAGGAGGGGGTCCTCCGAGGCCTTCTCCACCCCGCTCTCGAACCACGGACGGCTCTTGGTACGGACGAAGGCGGCGGCCTCCTCCAGGGCCCCCGCTGCGATGCCCGCGTCGATGGCGGCGTGCAGCAACTGGGCGACGGCCCCGTGCAACTGCGGTCCCCGGAAGGTGAGATGGTGAGGAACCACCCGGTCGGACGGCACGCGGACGCCGTCGAGCCGGACCGTCCCGCTCGCAGTCGTGCGCTGCCCCATCCCGTCCCAGTCGTCCACCACGGTGACGCCGCTCGCGGAACGCGGCACGTAGGCCACCCACAACTCCTCGTCGTCCCCCCTGGCGAGCACGGGTATCCAGTCGGCGTAGAGAGCCCCGGTCGAGTAGTGCTTCTCCCCGGTCAGCAGAAAGCCGCCGTCCTCGGCGGACGTGAGCCGGGTCCGGATGTCCTGGACGTGCTTCGTACCCGCTTCGGACTGGGCGTTGCCGAAACGGCGGCCCGCCAGCACCTCGCCGAAGAAGAACCGGCGCTGTTCCTCGCTGCCCCGGACGCGCAGCACGTTGACGTAGACGAAGTGGCTCTGCGGGATCTGCGCGAGGCTGGCGTCGGCCGAGGCGAGGGTCCGCACGATCCGGGCCAGAGTGGTGTGGCGCACCCCCGCACCGCCGTACGCCCCGGGCACCGTGACGCCGAGGAGACCGGAGGCGGAGAGACGGCCGAGTTCGGCGTGCGGCAGACGGCGCTCCGCGTCCCGCCCGGCGGCGCCGGTGCGGAACTCCGCGGCCAGCTCGGACGCGAGGGCGAGCGCCTCCGCGTCGTCGCGGACCACGTGGGCGGCGGACGGGCCCTCGTCGGAGAGGGCGGGTGGGGCGGCGGAAACGGTCATCGGTACTCCGGAAGTCGGGCGCGGACGCACGGTCGGCGGCGCGGGAGCGAGGGGCGCGGGCAGCGAGGGCGAGGGCAGCAGGAGCGAGGGCGGGAAGGGCGCGGGCAGCCGGTGCGCGCGGGTGGGGGGCCTTCGATCCCGTGCGCCGTCACCCGGCGGCGTACAAGGAGGGGCGCTGGGCGGCCGGGGAGAGCGCGGCGGAGAACTGGTCGACGACGCCGTACAGCGGCGCGGCGGCCGAGGCGGCCACCGTGACCTGGCCGTCCGGAGAGACCGCGATCTCCTTGTCGAGGACGAACCATCCCTGGGTGATGTGGCCGGCGCCCATGGAGTTGAGTACCGGGCGCAGGGCGTAGTCCACCGCGAGGACGTGCGCGACCGACCCGCCGGTGGCCAGTGGCAGCACGGTCTTCCCGGCCAGCGCGTACTGAGGGAGCAGGTCCAGCAGCGCCTTGAGGACCCCCGAGTAGGCGGCCTTGTAGACGGGCGTGCCGATGACCAGTCCGTCCGCCCGGCTGATCAGGGCCGCCACGCGGGCGATGGCCGGATGGCCCGGATCGGCCCCCAACAGGGCCTCGGCGGGGAGATCGCGGACATCGAGCGGAACGACCTCGTGCCGGTCCGCCTCCAGACGGGCGTCGAGATGGCGCAGCAGCCGGGAGGTGCGGGAGGCGGCGGAAGGACTGCCGGACACGGAAAGGACGACGGCCATGGGAACTCCAGAGGTCGGCACCGGCCGCGGGAAGCGGCCGGGCGGCGAAGCAGACAGAGGGGCGGGGGTGCCGGGATCAAGGAGGCACGCAGCGCAGGCAGGGTGACGTGCCGTCATGTGAGGCGGCCCGGGGTGGCGGACGGACCGTGGCAGACGGACCGTGGTGGGCGAGGTTCCCGTGCCGCGGCGATCGGGAAACCTGTGCACCTACGGCATGTCCACGGCGAGGGAGGGGAGGCGTCGCGGTACACCCGGCGGCCGGAAGGCCCCCACCGGCGAAACCGTCACCGGACGCCGCGGGCGCCGTGGGCGGCCGGGGCGGGCGTGCTCGGCCCGCGCGCACCACCGGTCCGCATCGCCGCGCGAACGGCGCCGTCGGGGCGTACGGGCGGAGTGCGGCCAGGAAGACGGGGTGGGCGGGAGGGCCTCCCGGGACCCGCTACGGCGGAGGGGTCAGCGGCCGTGGCCCGGACGACAGCCGTGGCAGGGGCGACAGACGGCGCTGGAGACACGCGCGAGGTCGACATGGCGCCGCCGCGTGAGGTCCACTCGCTTGTCCATGGTCACCGATCCGCTGAGAAGGGGTGGAGCTGTCCGACCGGCCCGGTCCGCCCGCCGAACGGGAGAATCCGTGCCACCGGGGAACGCGGTCCGCGCGGCCTTCCTGGCCGCCCGCCGTCCGTTCCCGTCAAGGAGCGTACCGGCAGCCGGGCCGCTCGGGGGAGTCGGTATCGGCGAACGGTTGATAGGGTTTCCCTCTCACCTGCCCTTCCGGACGCGGCGGTTGCCGCTCTCCGCCGGGGTGCCCCTCTCGGAGGACGAGCCATGCGCATCGAACAGCTGGAGTGCATCGCGGCGGTGACCAGAACCGGATCTCTGCGCCGTGCCGCCGGTGAACTCCACCTGTCCCAGCCCGCGTTGAGTGAGACGGTACGCAACCTGGAGCGCGAGCTCGGCGTCGACCTGCTGGACCGCCGCCGCTCCGGAGCCCGGATCAGTGAACAGGGCCGAGAGCTTCTGCCGCACATCGTCGACGTACTGGAGTCGGTGGACCGGCTGCGCCGGGCCGCCCACGACCAGCACCACAGCAGCAGAACCGTGCGGGTCGGCACGGTGAACGCGGCGACGGTGCCCCTGCTGATGCCCGCCATGCGCGACTTCCGGTCCACCCATCCGGCCACCCAGGTCGAAGTGATCGGGACCCAGCAGGAGGACATCCACCGAGGGCTGCGCGAAGGGGCGTTCGACCTCGGTCTCGTCAACTACCTTCTGGGGGACGACACTCCGCCGGACATGGAGACCACTGAGCTGCTGCGGGGCCGGCCCGTGGTCTGCATGCGGCCGGACAGCCCGCTCGCCGGCCGGCAGGTGGTGACGCCGGAGGACCTGCTCACCGAACCGCTGATCGGCATGCGCCCCGGCTATGTCATGCACCGCTACACGCACCGGCTGCTGGGGGAAGGGCGCGGGCACTCGTTCAGCTACGCGACGGACGGTGCCGAGCTCGGCAAGCTGATGGTCGCCGAGGGCCTCGGCGTCACCGTCCTGCCCGACTTCAGCGTCTTCGGCGACCCGTTGGAGCGGGCCGGGGTGCTGGTCTCCCGCCCGCTCTCGGACGACACCACGAGGGTCCTGGTCGTCGTCCAGCGCCCCCGCAGCGGCTCCTTCCCGCGCGCGGCCCGCGAGTTGCGGTCCACCCTCGTCGTACGCGCCGCGCAGCAGGCGCTGCTGCGCGCGGGCGGCGAGGAGGGCGGACAGCCGGTGGTGGAGCGGGACGGCCAGTGACAGTGGGAGCACGGCGTCGGTCGCCCTCAGGCACGCAGAGGCAGTAGCACACCACCCCCGGAACCGGACGGCGCGACCGCCGCGACGGAAGCAACCGCAGACGCCGAAGCGGAAGCAGACGCAGACGTCGAAGCCGGAGCGGACGCGGACGCCGGTATCGGTCTCGGCATCACGCGCGCGACGCGCGGGTCGGTGACGGCCCGGCAGCGCGCCCAGCCCCCCGCCTCCGACGCCCGCGCCGGGTGCGGGACATCCGTCGGGTGGCCGACGGGTTCGCCGAGGCCGCGGGTGGCGGTGAACCCCTCGTCGTACACGGTGTCGAGGTACCGTTCGGGGCCGTCGGGGAAGACGGTGACGACGACCGCGTCCGGGTGGGTGCGGGCCGCCCAGGCGGAGACGAGGGCGACGGCCCCGGTGCTCCAGCCACCGCTGACGAAGTTCCCGGAGGCGAGTCGGCGGCAGGCGTGCACGGCTTCGGCCGGGCCGATCCAGTGGACCTCGTCGAACGCCTCGTACGCGACGTTGCGCGGACGGATGCTGCTGCCCAGGCCGCGCATCAGGCGCGGGCGGGCCGGTGGGCCGAAGATCGTCGATCCCGCCGCGTCCACCCCGATGAGCCGCAGGCCCGGCCGGAGCAGGCGGAGCGATCCGGCGACGCCGGCGCTGTGGCCGCCCGTGCCGACACTGCACACGAGGATGTCGATCCTGTCGAGCCGCGCCGCGAGTTCGGCCGCGAGCGAGGCGTAACCGGCCACGTTGTCGGGGTTACCGTACTGGTCGGGCCAGTACGCCCCCGGCGTCCGAGCCAGCAGTTCGCGCAGTCGCTGGAGCCGGGCCGTCTGCCAGCCGCCCTGGTGTGCGGGACGGTCCACGAGCTCCAGCCGGGCTCCGTAGGCGCGCAGCAACTTCCGCATGGATGGTTCGAGTTCGGCGTCCACCACCAGGATCACCGGATGCCCCAGCGCCTGTCCGGCGAAGGCCAGTCCGATCCCGAGCGTGCCGGAGGTCGATTCCACCACGGGAGCCCCGGGCGGCAGTTCGCCGCGCTTTTGTGCGCCCAGCAGCATCGAGACCGCGGGGCGCGCCTTCATTCCCCCGGCGCCGAGCCCTTCGAGCTTCGCCCAGAATCCCGGGTGAGGTCCGGCGAGATCGGTGGTGATACGGGCCAGCGGAGTCCGCCCCACGAGGTCGAGCAGCGCGCGGTTCTCCGCCGGAGCGCGGACGGCGGTGGTCACTGGCTGCCTCCGGCGGGTCCGCCGTAGAGGTACACGGAGCCCGGACCGCCGTCGAGCCAGAAGAACGGATACGGCTCGGCACACACCGCCGTGACGCCCGCCCCGAGCAGCCGGGGCAGGATCGCGCTCCCGGTCTGGGCGAACATCACCAGCGGCTTTTGCTGCCGCGCGGCGCGGATGCGCAGCTCCTCGAACGTGCCGTTGCCCAGGGTCATTCCGGACGCGAGTACGGCGTCGCAGCGGTCCAGGGACTCGACCGCTTCGGTCGTCACGGGCTCGCCCCACTCCGTCGTGCCGCCCTTGAGGTCGCACGGGACGTAGCCGAGTCCGCGCGTGCGCAGCGCCTCCAGAAGGGAGTTGACGACCCCTACCACCAACACCGTGCCTCCCGGTGGAAGTCGCAGCAGACCCACGACGGCCCGTGCCCGCGCCCGCGACCTGAGCAGCGAACTCCCGCCCGGCAGAGGGTGGTCCACCGCCCCGGACCCGGCTCCGTGCGGACGGACGTGCATCAGGTACGCGTCCAGGGCGGCCACCCGAACCGGCGGCAGCCGGTGCCCGAGCAGGCTCCCGGCGTCGGCCCCGGCGCACTCCGCCACGACGTCGCCGGGGAGCGATCCCGGCTCCGCCGCACACGAGCCCACCGCCCCGGCCAGCCGCAGGCTCAGCACCTCGTTGCGGTATCCGGTGTGCCGCCCGTCGTGGCGCACGGCTTGATGGGTGGTGAACGCCGAGGAGATCCGCAGGGTCTCCGGTAGGGGGCCGAACGCCCCGGCGGCGACCCGCTCGACGAGTTCGGGGTACGAGCCCGCGTCGGCCCCGGGGTCCCGCGTGGCCGGCCCGGCCGAACTCGCGCACGTCAGGGGGGTCATGGCGTCTCCTTCGCGGGGCGGGATGTCCGGGCGCGACGACAGAACCCCGCGCTCGGAGGCGGGTACCCGGAGGGACCACGTTATCGACAATCATTTTCATTGTCATGCGCGCCCGTCTGTGGGGACCGTCGCCGTGTCGGGCCGCGCCGCACGCGGTGGCACGGCCTCAGCGGTTCCCCGGGGTTCCGGCGGACGCCCGCGAACGGCCCGGAGGGGCAGCGCGCGGTGCCCGCTGCCCCTCCGTCGTGCCGTGCTCGTGCCGTGCTCCGGCGTCCGCCGGCCGCGCTCAGTCCACGTAGGTGATGTCGGACGAGCTGTAGATGCAGTACGTGCCATCGGCGCCCGAACCGGTCTCGGACGGCTCTCCGCTCGTCGTTCCCTTGTACTTCTTGCAGATGTCGATGTCGCGGTCCTCGTCGTCGTAGATCGTGACGCCCGAGATCCTGGCGGTGTCGCCGTAGTTGGTGTTGATGCCCACCACGGACGTGCCGGGCGCGGTGATCCAGACGTTCGAGATCTCGACGTGGCGGCCGTACTGCGTCGAGCAGTTGCCGCAGGAGCGGTACAGCTTGCCGAAGTCGTCGACCTGGAAGTTCTTGATGACGACCGTACCGGCGCCGTTGTGCTGGAAGACCTTGTCGTCCGCCAGCCGCGCACCGCCGCCGTCGACCGTGGCGACCTGCGAGGAGGAGCTGCCGCGGAAGGTCGCCGCGTCCTCGCCCACGTCCTCCCACCAGACGTTCTTGAGCGTGCAGGCACCGGCGCAGTGGACGCCGTCGGCGGCGGGGGAGCCGAGGATGACGTTCTGCAGGGTGGCACCGGCGGCCAGTTCGAACATCGCCGGCTGGTCCTCGTCCTGGCCGTCGCTGCCCAGGTCGCCGGTTCCGTAGAAGCGCTTCAGGCCGCCGTCGTAGGTGCCGGACACCTGGATGCTGGCCGAGACGGCCTGGCTTCCGGTGGCCGTCGGCCAGGAGGGCTTCGACCCCGAGCTGGGCGGCGTGGTCGTGGGCGGGGTCGTGGTGGGCGGGTCGGTCGGGGTCGTGGTCGACCCGGCCGCGGTGAACGTCCAGCGCTTGCTGGTCACCGAGTCGCAGGAGTTCTGCTGCACCAGGGTGCCCGCGCTGGTGGCGGAGTCCTTGGTGTTGAGGCACTTGCCGCCGTTGCTGTTGACGACCTGGTAGATGCTCCCGCTCACCTGCGTGAGGGTCCACACCTGGGTCGCCGCACCGCTGCACGTCTGCTGCTCGACGGCCTTGCCGGCGCTGGTGGAGGCGTCCTTCACACCGGCGCACTTGCCGCTGTGCGAGGCGATCAGGGTGTAGCCGCTGCCGGAAGCCGTGAGCTTCCAGGTCTGCGCCGCGCTGCCCGCGCAGGTGTTCTGGGTGAGCTGGGTGCCGGCGGAGGTGCTGGCGCCCGGGACTTCCAGACACAGTCCGCTGCCGGCGTTCTTCAGGGTGTACGAGCCGGCTGCGGGTGCGGCCGAGGCCGAGCCGGTGGCGAAGAGGGCGGTGAGCGTCGCCGCTATCAGTGCGGCGACCGCGAGGAACGAGGCGGCTGCCCTGCCGCCCCGCCTTCTGGCATGCTGATTCTCCGTGCGCATTCGAGGGTCCTTTCACCGCCTGCGGCGTCCTCCGCAGGCACCAGGAAGTGTTGGTGCGGTGGTAAAGGCAAGCGCTCGGCCGGGAAAAGCGAGAGGAACGATGTTCGTTCTTCTGAACCGAGTTCTTGTATGCGAACGCCGGTGACGGTACGTCAACCGGAATCGGCGGTCAATGGGTTGCGCGCGAACCGATACGAAGGGGCCCCCGGGCTGTCGGCCCGGCCCGGCGGACGAGCCGGAACCGGACCCGACGGCCCCGTCAGCCGGCCTCGGGACTCCTCGGCCGGCGCCGCCGCACGCCGTTGCCGCTCAGCCTCCGGCTCAGCCGGCGCAGCCGGGGGTGGCGCTCGTGCAGCTCGGCCGACCGGCGGTCGAGCTCCTCGCCGAGCCGCTCCGTACGCTTGTCGATGTCGAGCTCGTCGAGGACCCGGTCCACCTCGGCCAGCAGGGCGCCGTGCAACTGCCACTGCCTGGGGTGCTCCTGCACGTCCTCCAGCAGCAGATCGGCGATCCGGTCGCGCGTCTCCCGGCCCCGCGCCAGCGCCTCGGCGAGGCGGTCCTCGGCCTGCTCGCCGCCCGCCGTGAGCGGGGTGGTGATCAGCCGGGCGAACGCCTCGATGGCCTCGGCCATCCGGTCGAAGAGTTCGGTCAGCCCCTCGCCCACGTCGGCGGGGAACATCGTCTCCTCGGTGCGCTGCTTGGCCAGATCCGTCAGGGTGCGGGTGAGCACGCGCAGCACGACCGCGCAGATCTCCAGCGTGTCCAGACCGGTACGCAGCACGACGCGGTTCAGCAGCCCCTGGCGCACCCGCGGGTTGAGCATGAGGCTCTCCTCGGCCTGCCGCAGCGAGGCGTCCACCTCCACGATGTCGTGGTCGAGGCGGCGGGCCTCGTGCAGCCGGGCGGCGGCCTCCGGTACGGGGATGTGGCCACCGATCTCCTGGCCCATGGCGCGCAGCATCGAGCCCATCCGATTGGCCAGCCCCTCGATGGAGGCGCCCGCCGTCTGCACCCAGACCGGAGGCGCGAAGAGGAGGTTGAAGAGCAGCCCGACCCCCGCGCCGATCAGGGTCTCCAGGATCCGGTCCCAGGCGGTGTCGGCGACCTGGGAGACGCCGAGCACGAGCATCGCGCTGATCGCCACCTCGGGGACGAACTCGTTGACCCGCACGACCCGGCCGATCATCAGGGCGGTGAAGATCGTCAGCCCGAGACTCCACCAGTTCAGGCCCACCAGTGCGCTGAAACCGATCGCGATGAGGACTCCGACGACCACCGAGTTGACCCTGCGGATGCCGGTGGTCAGGGTGGCGTAGAGGGTGACCTGCACGACCAGCAGCGCCGTCAGCGGAGCGGTCAGCGGCGCCGGTTGAGGCAGCGTCGCCTGGGCCACGGAGAACGCGATGACGGCCGCGGCCGTGGAACGCAGGGCCTGCACGGTCGCCGGTTCGGTGGTGCGCCGGACGAGTTCGAGTACGGGTGCGGAAACTCCAGACATTCCTACAAACTGCCCCGAAGATCGCGTTCGCAGCACCCCCGGTTCCAGGTGCCTCCGTACGGACGCAACGCTGCCCGCGCCGCTCGCCACCGGACGCGGGCCGTGCCGCTCGCCACCGGACGCGGGCCGTGCCGTCCCGGTGGCGGGCGGCGCCTCCTACCAGGCCATCGCGCCCAGAGCGGCCTCGATCCGGTCCCGCTCCCAGGCGCCGTCCGCGATCAGCACCCGGTAGCGCCGCTCCAGGGTCCGGCCGGGATCGAGGACCAGCTCCTCGTGGAACGCGAACGACGGGGCCATGCCCGCGTAGGAGTCGTTGCGCACGAACCAGTGCGCCGGATGCGTTCCGCGCGCGCCGGTGTGGTCGTTCTCGGGCGCGTGGGCCATGACGACCGTGGCGTGCCCGTCGAAGCCGTCGTGCTCCCCGGTGTACGCGAGCCAGTCGGACTGCTGCCCCTTCAGCTCCGGGCCCTCGCCGTCGGCGGAGAACACCCGGCCGCCCCGGAAGGCACGGGGGCCCCGCCAGAACAGCCCGGTGTACCCGGCACCCGTACGCCCGTGCGTGGCCGGGCTGCCGAACCGCAGCGGTTCCGCCCGCCGGTTGGTCACCGCGCTGGACCACGTCAGGGCCCAGCTCCCGCCCGCCGGGTCGATGTCGTGCACCTCCACCCGCCGTAGCTCGTCGGCCCAGTGCTCGCCGGTGTACGGACGCCAGGTCAGCCGCTCCGTGAGGGTGACGCCGTCCTCCCGCGCCGAGACCTCGTCGAACCCGGTGTGCGCCATCGAGCCGACCCGTTCGGGCAGTGGCCGGTAACCCTCGCCGTGCACGTAGGAGTTGCCGCCCCAGAGGTTCTGCCCCGACAGGTGCGAGGCGGTCATCGACAGACCCTTGTGCCAGCGGTGGTCGTTCGGGCGGTAGTCGGTGACGGTCCGGCCCGCGAGGGTGCGCAACGGGTGGATGTAGGGTTTCGGCGCCTCCCAGGCGGCCTCGGCACGGTAGACGTACCGCAGCAGCTCCACCCCGGTGGAGGCGACAAGGACGCGGACGTCCTCGCCGTGCCGGTGGACGAGGGCGGGCTTCGCGGTCATGCGGTGATCTCCGTAAGGGGGTTCGTGGGCCGGTGGTGTTCTGGGGGCTGCGGGTGTTCCTGGTACGGGCTCGGGCGCGGCGGGGCGTGCTCATGGCGGGGCTGGCCCAGCCGTGCCGGGACGGCGCACCCACCGGCGCAGTAAGCGCTTTCTATCCGAACTTAGGCGCCCCGCCGGGAGCCGGTCAAGAGAGGTGGCGAAGAGTCCGCCGGAACGGATACGCGGCTCACGGCGGCGCATCGCCGCTGGTGAACGGCGTGACAACGTGTCGCGCGGCCGAAAGCGGTGCCGTGGGTGCGGACGGTTGCCCCGCACCCGGGACGGGCGCGCGACCGGCGGGCGGAGGAGCCCCGCCGCCCGGCACCGGCCCCGAAATCGCCACCCACGACCCGGGGCGGAACGAGCCACCCGGAGGCCGTGTGCTGAACTGTCCGGAATCCGACTGATTCAGGAGCAGTGCTGTGAGCAGTTTCCGTCACCCCGGTGTCGTCTTCACGGACCGCAGGTTCACCGTCCCCCTCGACCACGCCGACCCGGAGGGCGAGCGGATCGAGGTCTTCGGCCGGGAGGCGGTCGCGCCGTCGAAGGCCGGCGAGGAACTGCCCTGGCTGGTCTACCTCGAAGGAGGCCCGGGGTTCGGCGCGCGGCGCTTCGTCGGTACGGAGGCGTGGCTCGGCCGGGCCCTCGAAGACTTCCGCGTCCTCCTCCTCGACCAGCGGGGTACCGGACTCTCGACCCCGGCGAACCGGCAGACCCTGCCGCTGCGCGGCGGCCCTGCCGAACAGGCCGCGTATCTGAGCCATTTCCGGTCCGACAACATCGTGCGGGACTGCGAACTGATCCGCGCACAGCTGACCGGCGGGCGGCCCTGGACGGTTCTCGGCCAGTCCTTCGGCGGGTTCTGCGCCGTCCGCTATCTGTCGGCGGCGCCGGAAGGCCTGACCGCCGTCCTGATCACGGGCGGGCTGCCCTCGCTCGACGCCCACGCGGACGAGGTCTACCGGGCCGCGTACCCGCGCGTCGAGCGGAAGGTCGCCGCCCACTACGCCCGCTACCCGCAGGACGTCGCGCGGGCCCGCGCGATCGCCGCGTACCTCGCGTCGCACCGCGTCGAGTCCGCCGGCCATCTCCTGACGCCCGAGGGATTCCAGTCGCTCGGCATCATGCTCGGCGGCGGTCAGGGAAGCCACCAGCTCCACTACCTGCTGGAGAACGCCTTCGTCCCCACGCCCGACGGCCCCGCGCTCTCCGACACCTTCCAGGAAGCCGTCCGCACGGCGAACTCCTTCGCCGGGCACCCGCTCTACGCCCTGATGCACGAGGCGATCTACGGCCAGGGCGAGCGGCCCACCGGCTGGTCCGCCGAACGCGTCCGCGCCGAGTTCCCGCAGTTCGACGCCGGGACGGCACTCGCCTCGGACGGTCCGCTGCTCTTCACGGGCGAGAGCATCCACCCGTGGCACTTCGAGACGGATCCCGCGCTGCGCCCGCTCCGCGAGACCGCCGAGCTGCTGGCCGCGCGTACCGACTGGCCGGAGCTGTACGACAAGGAACGGCTCGCCGCCAACGAGGTCCCGGTCGCGGCGGCCGTCTACCACGACGACATGTACGTGGACACGGCCCACGCACTCGCCACCGCGGCGGGCATCCGCGGGCTGCGGACCTGGGTGACCAACGAGTTCGAACACGACGGCCTGCGCGCGGGCGGACCGCGCGTGCTGGACCGCCTGCTGGCCATGGTCCGCGACGACGTCTGAGCGGGGCCGGCCCGGGCGGAGACGGGGCGTGCGGGGCGTCCCCGACCGGGTGGCCGCGCGGACGGGCGGGGCTCAGCTCTGGAGGGCTTCCAGCGTCTCGTTCAGCTCGGGGGCGGTCTGCGGGGCGCGGTTGTGCGGCAGCCTGGAGAGCGCCGCCGCCATGACGCAGGTGTTGCTGACCGCGGAGTAGACGAGGCCCGAACCCACACCGGCCGAAAGCCAGCGGGCTGCGGGGAACCGGCGGCCTGCCAGGATCCCCGCCACCACCAGGGAGCCTGCGGCGAAGCGGACCTGGCGCTCCATGGGCCAGACGGCCTTCGCTCCGGCCGGGCGGTCCAGGCCGTGCCCGGCGCCTTCCCACGCGGAGGTGCCGCCGGTCAGGGTCGTGGACGCTATGTCGGCGTCGGCGAGTATCTCGGCCGCGCGCGTGGAGCGGACGCCCGAGGCGCAGACCAGCAGCAGGGAGTTGCGCGCGGCGGCGGACTTCAGCGCCGGAAGGGCCTCGGCCATGCGGTCGAGCGGGACGTTGTACGCACCGGGTACGTGCCCCGAGGCGTACTCGCCGGGACCCCGGACGTCGACGACGGTGAATTCGTCCAGGCGGGACGCGGCCTGGGCGGGGGAGAGGGTTGCCGGGCTGGTCACGAGCAGGGTGTCCTTTCGGTCGGGCAAGCGGAACGGGTTCCTCCTGCCCTGGCGAGGATAAAATACCCCTGGGGGTATTCGGAGGGGTGTGTGTGGAACTCGACATGGCGGCCGACGAGCTGAAGGCCGTACTCAACCGCCTGCGCCGCGCGCAGGGACAGCTGGCTGCGGTCATCCGGATGATCGAGGAGGGCCGCGACTGCGAGGACGTCGTCACGCAGATGGCGGCCGTCTCGCGCGCGCTGGACCGGGCCGGTTTCGCGATCATCGCGACCGGGCTCCAGCGCTGTCTGGCCGAGGGTACGGCGGAACCGGAGGACCGGGAGCGGATGCGGGCCCGACTGGAGAAGCTCTTCCTCTCCCTGGCCTGAGACGGGTCCGGGGCGACGTGAGGCGGGCCCGCTGCGGCGCCAGGGCGGCGCCCTCCGCCGTCCTCGGCCGGGACCCGTCGGAAACGGGTCGCGGTTGACAAACGCCGTTGCCGATTCCGCACACTGGTCGACATGAAGGAACAGGTGTGGCGGGACCCCGGGGTGGACGCGGTGATCTCCGGGGTCGGCCCCCGGCTGCGCCGCCTGCGCAAGGACCGCGAGGTGACCCTCGCCGCCCTCTCGGCGGCCACCGGCATCTCCGTCAGTACCCTCTCCCGGCTGGAGTCCGGCGGTCGCCGACCCAGCCTGGAGCTGCTGCTGCCCATCGCGCGCGCCCACGAGGTCCCGCTCGACGACCTGATCGGCGCGCCGCCCGTGGGCGACCCCCGGATCCGGGCCGAACCGGTCGTCCGCCACGGCCGCACCATGTTCCCGCTCACCGCCCGGCCCGGCGGACTCCAGGCGTACAAACTCGTCCAGCAGGGCGGTACGGGCGAGCGTCCCGACCTGCGCACCCACGAGGGCTACGAATGGCTGTACGTCCTCTCCGGGCGACTGCGCCTGTGCCTCGCCGACCACGACCTGGTGATGGGCCCCGGCGAAGCCGCCGAGTTCGACACCCGGCTGCCGCACTGGTTCGGCCCCGCCGGGGAGGAGACGGTGGAGTTCCTCAGCCTCTTCGGGCCGCAGGGCGAACGGATGCACGTCATCGCCCGGCCCAAGGGCGGCTGACTCCCGCCCGCGCGGCCCGCCCCGGCTGCCCTCGCCCGCTCGTTTCCAGGGTCCGCGGAGTGTTCCCAGGAGGCAAGCGACCGCTTAGTATGCGCCGGAGCAGGAGTTACGCCGACAGGTTTGTGGAGGCCTTCATGCAGGCATGGCGAGTGCACCGGAACGGCGAACCGAGCGAGGTGATGACCCTCGACGAGACGGACCGGCCGGTCCCCGGCCAGGGCCAGGCACTCCTCGCGGTGCGTGCGGCCAACATCAACTTCCCCGACGCGCTGCTCTGCCGGGGCCAGTACCAGGTCAGGCCCCCGCTGCCCTTCACGCCCGGGGTCGAGATCTGCGGCGAGACCGAGGACGGGCGCCGGGTGCTCGCCACCCCCGCGCTTCCGAACGGCGGCCTCGCCGAGTACGTCGTGGTGGACGAGGCCGCCCTGCTGCCCGCCCCCGACGCACTGGACGACGCGGAAGCCGCGGCCCTGCACATCGGCTACCAGACCGGCTGGTTCGGCCTGCACCGCCGGGCTCGTATCCAGCCCGGCGAGACCCTGCTCGTGCACGCCGCCGCCGGGGGAGTGGGCAGCGCCGCCGTCCAGCTCGGCAAGGCCGCGGGCGCCGTCGTCATCGGCGTCGCCGGAGGCCCCGAAAAGGCGGCGGTCGCCCGCGCACTCGGCTGCGACCTGGTCATCGACCGGCGCACCGAGGACATCGTCGCCGCGGTGAAGGAGGCCACCGGCGGGCGCGGCGCGGACGTCGTCTACGACCCGGTCGGCGGCGACGCGTACGCCAAGTCCGTCAAGTGCATCGCCTTCGAGGGCCGGATCGTCGTCGTGGGCTTCGCCGGCGGCACCATCCCCACCCCGGCGCTCAACCACGTCCTCGTCAAGAACTACTCCGTCCTCGGACTCCACTGGGGCCTCTACAACACCAAGGACCCGGCGGCCGTCCGCGCCTGCCACGACGAGCTGACCAAGCTCGCCGACCAAGGGCTCGTGAAGCCGCTGGTCAGCGAGCGTGTCCCGATGTCCGCCGCGGCGGACGCCGTCCAGCGGGTCGCGAACGGCACCACCACCGGACGCGTCGTCGTCCTGCCGACGGGAGGCACCCGATGACCACCGCCGTCGACGCCGCCGAACTGCTCCGCCGCACCCGCGAACTGCTCGCCGCACACCCCCCGGCCACCACCGGCCGCACCGAATTCCTGGGCGCCCGCTTCGACGCGGGGCTCGCCTGGGTCCACTATCCGGCCGGACTGGGCGGCCTCGACGCCCCCCGCTCCCTCCAGCCGGTCGTCGACGCCGAACTCGCCGCCGCCGGCGCCCCCGACAACGACCCCCGCCGGATCGGCATCGGCCTCGGCATGGCCGCCCCCACCATCCTCGGCTTCGGCACCGACGAGCAGAAGCAGCGGTTCCTGCGCCCGCTGTGGATCGGCGAGGAGGTGTGGTGCCAGCTCTTCAGCGAGCCCGGCGCCGGCTCCGACCTGGCCGCGCTCTCCACCCGGGCGGTCCGCGACGGCGACACCTGGACCGTCGACGGGCAGAAGGTCTGGACGTCCAGCGCCCACCTCGCCCGCTGGGCCATCCTCATCGCCCGTACCGACCCCGGCCTGCCCAAGCACCGGGGCATCAGCTACTTCATCTGCGACATGACCGACCCGGGCGTCGACGTGCGCCCGCTGCGGCAGATCACCGGCGAGGCCGAGTTCAACGAGGTCTTCCTCACCGGTGTGCGCATCCCCGACAGCAGGCGCCTCGGACCCGTCGGGGAGGGCTGGAAGGTCGCCCAGACCACGCTCATGAACGAGCGCGTCTCCATCGGCGGCATGCGCCTCCCCCGCGAGGGCGGGATGATCGGCCCCGTCTCGCGCACCTGGCGCGAGCGCCCCGGACTGCGCACCCCCGACCTGCACCAGAAACTCCTCACCCTCTGGGTGGAGGCCGAGGTCGCCCGGCTCACCGGGGAACGGCTGCGCCAGCAGCTCGTCGCCGGGCAGCCGGGCCCCGAGGGCTCCGGCATGAAGCTCGCCTTCGCTCGGCTCAACCAGGAGATCAGCGGGCTGGAGGTCGAACTCCTCGCCGACGAGGGCCTGCTCTACGGCGACTGGACGATGCGCCGCCCCGAGCTGGTGGACTTCACCGGGCGGGACGCCGGCTACCGCTACCTGCGCTCCAAGGGCAACTCGATCGAGGGCGGCACCAGCGAGGTGCTGCTGAACATCGTCGCCGAGCGCGTCCTCGGCCTGCCCGCCGAACCGCGCACCGACAAGGACGTCGCCTGGAAGGACCTCGCCCGATGACCGCCCCGAACCAGCCCGCCGCCACCCCCGACCTCCTCTACTCGGAGGCGGAGGAGGACCTCAGGTCGGCCGTCCGCGCCCTGCTCGCCGACCGGTCCGGCGCGCCGTCCGTGATCGCCCGCACCGAGTCCGACACGCCGTACGACCAGCACCTCTGGACCACCCTCGCCGCGGACATCGGCGCCGCCGGACTGCTGGTGCCCGAGAAGCTCGGCGGCCTCGGCGCCACCCACCGGGAGGCCGCCGTCGTCCTGGAGGAACTCGGCCGGGCCGTCACCCCGTCCCCGTACCTGACCAGCGCCGTCGTCGCGACGGCCGTCCTGCTCGCCCTCGGCCCGGAGGACGGGCCCGCGGCCGGGCTGCTCGGCGACCTCGCGGCGGGACGGCGCACCGCCGCGCTCGCCGTACCGTTCGCCGCCGCGCCCGGCGCGGACCACACCGCCGAGGTGGCCGCCGACTGCGGCGCGCTGACCGGCACCGTACGGGGCGTCGCCGACGCGGCCCTCGCCGACGTGCTGCTGGTGCCCGCCGCCACCGGGCTGTACGCGGTCGAGCGCGCCGCCCGAGGAGTGGTCCTGGAGCAGCTCGTACCGCTCGACCTCACCCGGCCCCTCGCCGGGGTCACCCTGGACGGCGCCGCCGCCACGCTGCTCGCCGGGCCGGACGCCGGAGCCGCGGCCGTGCGCCACGGGCTGCTGACCGGTGCCGGTCTGCTCGCCTCCGAACAGCTAGGCGTCGCCGAATGGTGCCTCGCCGAGACAGTCCGGTACACACGGGAACGCCACCAGTTCAACCGGCCGGTGGGCTCCTTCCAGGCGCTCAAGCACCGCATGGCCGAGCTCTGGCTCCAGGTCGTCTCGGCCCGTGCCGCCGCCCGCAACGCCGCCGACGCGCTGGCCACCGGTGCCGCCGACGCGCCCCTCGCGGTGGCCGTCGCCCAGGCGTACTGCTCCGGGGTGGCGGTGCACGCGGCCGAGGAGTGCGTCCAGCTCCACGCCGGGATCGGTATGACCTGGGAACACCCGGCCCACCTGTACCTGAAGCGCGCGAAGGCCGACTCGATCGCCTACGGGACGGCCGGCCGCCACCGTGAGGCCGTGGCCGAACTGGTCGAGCTCCCGGCCCCCTGAGAGCGGCGGGACGGGGCGGGAGACCGGATCCGGCCCGTCCGGTCGGCAGGACACAGCCTTGGTCGTCACCGTCGGTCAACACCCGTTCGGCGGACACGCCAGTCCGCCGAACGGCGCTCGTGCTCCGCCACACTGGCCGCGACATGCCGCACACCGGGCGCGGCGGAGGAGGCGGGGCATGGTCATTTCCATCTCACTCGTGGTGTTCCTGTTGATCATCGCGATCATCTTCATGCGCAACGGCGGGCTGAAAATCTCGCACGCCATCGTCTGCGCCCTGCTCGGCTTCCTCATCGCCGGAACCCGGATGGCACCCACCATCCACGACGGCATCGCCTCCACCGCCGAGATCGTGAGCGGGCTCAGACCCTGAGACCCGGCCACCGCGCCGGGCTCCGGGGCCCTCCCACCTGCCCCGCGCACCCGACCGCCCGCCGCGTTCACCCGCGGCGGGCGGTAACGTCGTCTCCAGGTCCCCGTCCGATTTCCGGCGACCCGGAGCACCGTCCACGTCGCTCCGCGTCGCGCGTCTGGAGCACTCCGCCATGTCCTTCCCGCCCTCCGGCCGTCACTCCGGCGCCGCTCACCACGAGTACTGCAACAGTGCCCTGTGCTGCCGGTGCCAGACGCGGACCTGGTCGACGCACGTGGCCGGGGAACGGCTCTGCGGCCCCTGCAGCTCCTGCTGCCGCGAGTGCGGACGGGCCCCGGCGCCCCACCTGGACGGCCTCGACCAGGGACTCTGCGCCGACTGCCGGGGGCTCTGCGGGCGCTGCCACAACCCGAAGCGGCCCGACGGCTCCTGCGACTGTGAGGCATGGCACCGCTTCGCCGGAAAAGACCCTTTCGCCTACGTGGTGAACGCCCTGCCGCAACCGCTCATCCAGGGGTTCGGCCGCGGGCTCCCGGCCGACATCCTCGACCTGATCCGCCAGGAACTGGGACGGGGGCGGACCGGCTTCCAGCTCCGGGAACGGATCGAACGCCGCTGGAACCTCCGCTGGGCACACGCCCTGCACGAGAAGGACGAGGACGGCCGCCGCCGCTGGACCCCGCAGGAGATCGCGGAAGCCCTGCTGACGCGGGGCCGCTGCCCCGACCCCGACTGCGAGGACGGCTACCTCGTCACCACCGACCTGCCCTGCGGACGCTGCCGGCAGCCCACGTACCGCTTCGTGCCGTCCGTCTCCGAGCGCAGGGCGACCACCGACCACGCCCGCCACACCGCGGCCGAGATCCGGCGCAACCTGCTGGAGAACCGCACGCGCACCCGGCGTGCCCCGCGCGGCTGACCGGCCGCCGCCCGATCCGGACGGCGGCGGGTACGGACTACGCGGCCCGGGACGGGTGCAGACCCGCGTACACGACGCCCCGGCGCGTCAGCTCCTCGTGCGTGCCGATCTCGGCGTTCTCCTCCACCGTGCCCTCGAACAGGATCGACTCCTGCGGGACGACGGAGAGGAACCGCCGGTACGTACGCAGGTCAAGCGAGGTCATGTCCCTGCCATCGAGCAGAATCCGCCCGGAGGCCGGCCGGATGAACCCGATCAGCAGGTTGAGCGCGGCCTTCTCCGGGCCGTGCGCCCGGGTGATGGGGATCAGGCTCGTCATCTCGCCGACCCGGGCCGAGAGTTGCTCGACCTCCTGGCGGAACGACTCGTTCTGGGTGCGCAGTCGGGTACGGAGCTTCATGACGAGGAACGCGGCGGCCGGCACGACCACGAGGAACACCGGGAGGAACGACGGCACCCGGACGGCTGTCACGGCGAGGCCGCCGATCAGGGTGACGATCCCCGCGAGCCCCATGTCCGCGCTCTGCTGGACCATGTGCTCGACCAGTTCGACGTCCCGGACCACCTTGGCCTGCAGGACACCGGCGCTGGTCCGCGCGTGATAGCCGATGGAGAGCTGCTGCGTGCGCCGGCAGAGCGCCTGCCGCAGGGAGGTGCCCACTCGGCGCACGCTGCCGTTGAGACAGCGTACGTACAGCAGGTGCATGGGGTAGTTGAGGACGAGGACGAACAGCAGCGCCCCCGCGTTGAGCCACAACTCCCGTTCGGGGCTGTGCCGGACGACGGGGCGGCGCCGATCGCGCCGGCCTACTCGCCGACCTCCCCGTCGATCGCCTCGCGCAGCAGGTCGGCGTGCCCGTTGTGGCGCGCGTACTCCTCGATCATGTGGGTGAGGACGTAGCGGAGCGAGATGGCCTCGCCCCGGAAGTCCACCGTGGCGTCGAGGGAGTCCACGGCATCCGCGGCGGCGCGGGAGGCCGCGCACGCCTCGCCCCAGAACGCGAACGCCTCGTCCACGTCGGCGTCTTCCACGTGGAAGTCCGCGAACTCGTCGTCCACCCGGGGCCAGAGGGGCTTGAGGTCCGCTCCGCCCACCACCGTCCCGAACCAGCTCCGCTCGACCTCGGCCGCATGGCGTACGAGGCCCAGGAGGGACAGGCCCGAGGAAGCCACCGCGCGCCGCTTCAGCTGAACACCCGTCAGCCCCCGGCACTTCATGGCGAGGGTGGCGCGCTGGTAGTCGAGGAAGGCGGTCAGGGAAGCACGGTCGTCGGCGGTCCTGGACGGCGGTGTGCGCGGGTCATCGGGCATCCGACGATGATCGCATGACTGCCGTGCACGAGCCGGACGGGGCCGCGGCGAGGGCGAGTGAGGTCTTGGGAGGGGCGCCCCGCCCCAGTCACGGGCTCCCGACCCGCCCGCCGCCGGGCGAGGAGGCCGGTGACGGCGCGTCCGCGTCGTCCGTCGTCACCCGGGTCCCCGGGTGGAAGCGGGAGCAGAGGTACGCGATCACGAGCGCCCCGGCCATTCCGTAGAAGACCCACTGGTTGGCCTCCGCGAAGTCCACCCTGATCGCATGCATCGAGTCCCGCATGATCTCGGCCGCCCGGCCGTCGCCGGTGGGCTGCCGTGCGTCCGAGTTCCCGGTGACGGACTCCGCGATGCTCTGCGCCGCGTCGTGGGCCGTGCCGCTCGGCACCCCCGCGTCGCGCAGGGTCTCACCGACCCGGCTCACCGTCACATGCGTCAGCACGGTGCCGAAGACCGCGAGGCCGATGCTCGCCGCGAAGTTGCGGATGGTCTGCGTGACCCCGGTGACCTCCCCGTACGAGGCTCCGATCGAGCGGTTCACCGCGTCGGTGGAGGCGGGGGCGAGCAGCAGGCCGATTCCGGCGCCGGCGATGGCGGCGTAGAGCCACTGGTCGTGCATGGAGAGCTTCGTGAGGTTGGCGGCCCAGAGGGCGAAGCCGACGGCGCCGACGGCGGTGCCGAGCCTGATCGCCGGGCGGGCACCCCGTTTGTCGAGGATGCGACCGCCCCACTGGGAGGCGAGGGCGAACCCGATGAAGAAGTACAGGAGGTAGAGCGCTGCCTGGTTCGGGGACGCGCTCAGGGACACTTGGGCGTAGACCGACGCGAAGAAGAACACGGGCACGAAGGCGAGCATGGCGAAGAAGAGCACGGCCATGTCCACGCTGAACGCCCGGTCGCGGAAGACCTGGAGCTTGACGAGCGGGTGCGCGGCACGGAGCTCGAAGCGGCAGAAGACGACCAGCACCACCAGCCCGGCCGCGATGCACGCCCAGGTCGCGGGCGAGTCCCAGCCCCAGGTGGCCGACTGCTGGAGCCCCAGCACGGTCAGCCCCATGCCGAGGGCCAGCAGTACGGCGCCCGGCACGTCCAGCGGCTCGCGGCGGGAGCGGTCCGGGATGTGGGCCAGCAGGGTCAGGACGATCGCGATCACCGCGACGGGCACGTTCACCCAGAAGATGGCCCGCCACGTCCACCCGGTCAGCCAGCCGCCCAGCAGCGGCCCGACCGCGGTGAGCGCGCCCGAGACGCCGAAGAAGAGGGCGAGCGCCCGGCCCCGGCGCTCCACCGGGAACACGGCGATCACGACGGCGAGCGCGGCCGGGAACATGAACGCCGCGCCGATGCCCTGCACCGCGCGGAACCCGATCAGCCAGGCCTGCGCGAAGTCGCCGGAGGGCACCGCGCCGCACAGGGCGGAGGCGACGACGAAGACCAGCGTTCCGCAGAGCATGACCCGGCGATGGCCGTAGAGGTCCGAGAGCCTGCCGCCGAGCGCGAAGAACGCCGCCAGCGTCAGCAGGTAGGCGTTGACCACCCACTGCATCTGCGAGGAGGTGAGGCCCAGTTCACGGACGATGTCGGGTGCGGCGATGGCCACGATGGTCTGGTCGATGAAGGTCATCGACACGGCGAACAGCATCGCCGCGAGGGCGAGAGCCTGGTTCGGCGGCGCGCTCGCCGACGTGCCGCCCCCGCCCGACCCCGCTGGATCCTCCGCGCCTCTGGTCGTGTCACCCATGCGACCCATGGTCACCTCAGGGGCACGAGCCCGCACGCCGGGCGTCGGGCGCGGCGGCGGAGCGGGAGGAGACGCGGTTCAGGTGCGGCGGCAGAGCAGGAAGAGGTGCGGTTCCGCCGTCGCCTCCGGATGCGCGGGCGTGAACAGCGAGCTGCGGCCGGAGACGACCGTGAAACCGGCGTCCGTCACCAGCCCGGTGAACGCGGGTCCGTCGAAGCTGGTCACCCGGACCGGACGGCCCATGAAGAGACCCTCCACACCCTCCACGTCCAGCGGGACCGTCGCCACCGCCAGCAGCCCGCCGGGCCGCAGGGCCAGGGCGACCTTGGCCAGCAGCGCCGCCTGTTCGCCGCGGGTCATCTGGAGGAGCGAGAAGTAGACGCAGGCGGCGTCGAAGGACTCCTCCGCCAGCGGGAGTTCGCGGATGTCGGCGCGGACGAAGGACGCCCCGGGGACCTGCCGGGCGGCCAGCTCCACCATGACGGGCGAGACGTCGACCCCGTGCACCTCGTGACCCGCGGCCACCAGCGTCTCGGCCGTCGGGCGGCCGGTGCCGCTGCCCACGTCCAGCACCCGGCTGCCCGGCGCGAGCTGCCCGGTCAGCTCCCGCAGGGAGTCCCGGTGCGCCGGTGACCCGGCGAAGGCCCGCTCGTACCGGGCGCCCAGCGCGTCGAACACCGCGGCAGCCGAGGTGCCGCTCACGTCGTCCATGGGTGCGTTCCTTCCGCGGGCCGGACACGTCACCCCGGATCGTGCCAGCCGGCCCGCCCGCCCACAACGGGGCGCGGGCGGCTGCCGGCCACCCGTACGGACGACCGCGTCCCCGGCCCCCGCGCGTGCGGGGACCGGGGACGCGTACGCCGTGCGGGGGTCAGGCTCCGGAGGCGTCCAGCATCGCCGAACGCTCCACCACCTTGATCCGCTCGCGGCCCTGCTCGGCACCGAGCGCCTTCTCGTGCGCGTCCAGGCGGTGCCAGCCCTCCCACGTGGTGTAGCGGACCCCGCGGCCCTCCAGGTGGGCCACGACCGCGTCGGGCTCGGGCTGCGCCGGGGCGGGCAGACGGCCCTCGGCCCGGTCCTCCAGCAGGCACTCGACGGTCTCGTTGGCGTCGCCCTTGGTGTGGCCGATGAGGCCGATCGGACCGCGCTTGATCCAGCCGGTGACGTACACCGACGTCATGTGCTCGGAGCCCGCGATCACGCGCCCGGCGGCGTGCGGAACCGTGCCGGACGCGGGGTCCCACGGGAGCTTCGGGAGCTCGTCGGAGTAGTAGCCGACCGCGCGGTAGACGCTCTGCACGTCCCAGTCGGTGAAGGCGCCGGTGCCGCGCACGTTGCCCGTGCCGTCCAGCTCCGTGCGCTCGGTCCGCAGACCGACGACGGAACCGTCCTCGCCGAGCACCTCGACCGGCGACTCGAAGAAGTGCAGGAACAGCTTGTGCGGGCGGTCGCCGACATCGCGGATGGCCCAGTTCTCCAGCGTCTGGGCGACCATGTTGGCCTGCTTGTTGCCCCGGCGGGTCTCGATCGAGCCCTCGTCGTAGTCGATGTCCTCGGGGTTGACGATGACCTCGATGTTCGGCGAGTGGTCCAGCTCGCGCAGCTCCATGGGGCTGAACTTCGCCTGGGCGGGACCGCGGCGCCCGAAGACGTGCACCTCCAGCGCCTTGTTGGCCTTGAGGCCCTCGTAGACGTTGGCCGGGATCTCGGTGGGAAGCAGCTCGTCGGCGGTCTTGGCGAGGACGCGCGCGACGTCCAGGGCCACGTTGCCCACGCCGAGCACGGCGACCTTCTCGGCCGTCAGCGGCCAGGTGCGCGGAACCTCGGGGTGTCCGTCGTACCAGGAGACGAAGTCGGCGGCACCGTAGGAGCCGTCGAGTTCTATCCCGGGGATGTCGAGGGCGCGGTCGGCCTCGGCGCCCGTCGAGAAGATCACCGCGTCGTAGAAGGAGCGGAGCTCGTCCAGACCGATGTCGTTCGGGTAGTCGACGTTGCCGAAGAGCCGGATCTGCGGCTTGTCCAGCACCTGGTGCAGCGCGGTGACGATGCCCTTGATCCGGGGGTGGTCGGGAGCCACGCCGTAGCGGATCAGACCGAAGGGTGCGGGCATGCGCTCGAACAGGTCGATCGAGACACCCGGGTCCTTGGCGGCTTCGGATTTCAGCAGCGCGTCGGCCGCATAGATTCCGGCGGGACCGGCTCCGACAATGGCGACGCGGACGGGGCGTGTCATGGGGCTGTAGTTCCTTCGTTCCTCGGGGCGGGTGAACGCGGGGCAGGGTGCCGTCAAGGTAAGGCTTGACTTACTACACCCCCCTACACGCTATGTCCTCGCCTTCCCGGCCCTGTGACCGGGGTCGCCAGGAGGTGCGGCGGGGACATGGACGGCCCGCGCCGGGTGGCCGCCGGGGCTTGCGTGAAAATGCTTTCAGTACTTTTCCGCAAGGGATTGCGGGGGATCGTGGGCGGCTGCTTGACTCGCTCCCGTCCCGCACGAGCCGCGACCCCGGGGGAGCCCATGAGCAAGGAGAACGACGTACTGGTCCTGGGAGGAGCGGGCGTCGACACCATCGTGTACGTCCCCGAGCTGCCGCTCCCGTACGCCGACAGCCACATGATCCGCCCCGGCATCACCGCGCGCGCCGGACAGACCGGCGACTTCGTCGTCCTCGGGCTCGCCTCCCTCGGTCTGCGCACCCACCACATCGACCTGATCGGCGACGACCACGAGGGCGACCTGGTCCGGGCGTTCCACCGCGACCGGTCCCTCCCCCTCACCGAGGTCCCGCAGCCGCTCGGCACCAAACGCGCGGTGAACCTCGTCGGCCCGGACGGCCGGCGGCTCTCCCTGTACGACGACAGCCGTGCGGCGGAGAGCGACCGCCTGCCGGAGGCCACCGTGCGGGCGCTGGCCGGGAAGAGCCGCCACGCGCACGTCTCCATCACCTACCCGTGCGCCTTCGCCCTCCCGCTGCTGCGCGAGGCGGGCCTGACGCTCTCCACCGACCTGCACAACTGGGACGGCGTCAACCCGTACCACGAGCCCTTCGCGTTCGAGGCGGACCTCGTGTTCCTCTCCGCCACCGCCCTGGCGGACCCCTCGGCGACCCTGCGCAGGATCGCCGAGCACGGCAGGGCCCGCGTCGCCGTCGCCACCGACGGGGCCGCCGGTGCCCATCTGCTCGTCGAAGGCGAGCTGACGCACGTTCCCGCGATCGCCCCACCGGAACCGGTCGTCGACTCCAACGGCGCCGGTGACGCGTTCGCCGCAGGCTTCCTGCTCGGCTGGCTGGCCGGCGAGGAGCCCGCGCGATGCGCCCTCTTCGGCGCGGTGGCCGGGGCGTACGCCTGCACCGTGGAGGCGACCCGGGCCGACGCCATCGGCCGCGAGCTGCTGCTCGCCCGGGTGGCGGAGTGGGAGGCGGGCGCCGGGACGGCGGCGGGCGCCACGACGGGGGCGGCGCGGCTCTGACACCCGGTGCGGCGCTCGGCGTGCGTGCGGTCCGGGTGGGGACCACCATCGAGTCAGGTGTCCGCCCGGGCCGTACGCCCGTAGGCCCGCGCGGCGGACCCCGGAAGGCGGTCCTCGTGCCGGAAACACCCCGTGCCCCCTGTCGCGTCACGCTCACCGAGGACGGACCGCTGCTGCTGGAGGGGCCTGTCGAGGTGACCCTGCCGGATGGCGCCACCGTGGTGTCGGACCGGTTCGTGGTCGCCCTGTGCCTGTGCCGCAAGAGCCGTATCCACCCCTGGTGCGACACCAGCCACCGGCGCCGGGTGAAGGGCGAGGAGGGTACGGACGAAAGGGGAAAGGGCCGCCGGGGCTGAGGGGGCGGTCGGGCCGGTGCGCGCGATCAGTCCCGCGCCGCGGGCCACGCGGCCAGCGCGAGTTCGGCGGTCCGGGCCAGTTCCGCCGCCGTGGCCCCGTCGCGGGCGCGCTGCGACAGACCCTGGATCACCGCCGTGAAGTACGCCGCCAGCGCACCGGGATCGGCGGTGCCGGACAGTTCGCCCGCCTGCTGCGCCTCGCGCAGCCGGGCTTCGAAGACGTCCACGTTCCGGTTGCGCAGGTCGCGCAGGAACGCCCCGACCCCGGCGTCCTGCGCGGTGACGTTGGTGGCCCCGCAGATCGTGAGACAGCCGGCCGGGTGGGCGGGGTCGGGATAGATCACCGCGGCCTCGCGCAGGATGCGGGCGAACGCGGCGTACGCGGTGGGTTCCTCTTCGAGCGCGACAGCCATGAAGGCGCCCACGGGCGAGCGCCCGTAGCTGTGCACCGCCTCCTCGAACAGGGACCTCTTGTCCCCGAAGGCCGCGTACAGGCTGCCGGGCCTGATGCCCATCGCCTCGGTCAGCTCGCCGACGGAGGTGGCCGCATAGCCGTGCTCCCAGAAGAGGCGGGCGGCCACGGCCAGCGCCGCGGCCCGGTCGAAGGTCCTCGGCCGTCCTCGCTTCGCACGCGTCTCAGTCACCTCACCATTTTAGAGCGCTCACTCAACAAGGCGTGCTAGCTTCTTTGTTGAGTGAGCGACCAATAAATGGGAGTGGTCAACGGCCATGGGAGCAAACGTGCTTGAGGGAAAGGTCGCACTGGTCACCGGCGGCAGTCGGGGCATCGGGCGAGCTGTCGCGCTCCGTCTCGGCCGCGACGGAGCCACCGTCGCGGTCGCCTACGCCCGGGACGAGGCGGCGGCGAGCGAGGTCGTCGAGCGCATCCACAAGGACGGCGGCCGGGCCTTCGCCCTCCGGGCGGAGCTGGGGCGGCACGGTGACGCGGCCCGCCTGTGGGCCGCTTTCGACGCGCGGGCCGATGAGTTCGCGCCCGGCGGAGGCGTCGACATCATCGTGAACAACGCCGGTATCGGCCGCAGCTCCGACCTGGCGTCGCTCACCGAAGACGGTTTCGACGAGGTCTTCGCCGTCAACGTCCGCGCTCCGTTCTTCATCGTGCAGCACGGGCTGGAGCGGCTGCGCGACGGCGGGCGGATCATCAACATCTCCAGCGGCGCGGCCCGCCTGGCCATGCCGGAGATCATCGCCTACGGCGCCACCAAGGGCGCGCTCGACACGTTCACCCTCACCCTCGCCAAGGAGCTGGGACCCCGGGGCGTCACGGTGAACTCGGTGGCGCCCGGCATCATCGACACCGACGTCAACGCCGGCTGGCTGCGCGGCAATGCGCAGGCCGAGGCCCACGCGGCGTCCCTGGCCGCCCTGGGCCGGATCGGGCGGCCGGAAGACGTGGCCGACATCGTGGCCTTCCTCGCCTCCGACGACGCACGGTGGGTGACCGGCCGGGTGGTCGACGCGACGGGCGGCTCCGGGCTGTGACACCCCCGGGCCGCATCCCGCGGTGATGTCCCGCCCGAGGTGCCGCGACCGGAACGCGTCCGAGGGCCGTACGTGCCGGGGTTCCGGCCGCAGACCTCACACGGGAGGATCTGCGGCCGGGGAACCGGCGTGCACGGCACGTACGACCACCAGCTCCTCGCTGTCCGCTCCCCGCCCCAGCAGGCCCCTGTCGCGCAGCCACGCCCGCCGCGAGCGCAGGACCGGCCCCAGCGGGACCAGGGCCCGTTCGCGCACCTCGGCGGGGAGCCCCGCCCTTCTCAGGCGCTCCACGGTCAGGCCCGGGTCGCAGAGCGCCGAATGCACCATCAGCAGCACCCCACCCGTCCGCAGCGCCTCCCGGGCCCCGTCGCAGACGCGGTCCAGGACGACGCGCCCGTCCAGGCCCGCGTCCCAGGCCCTCGCACGTCCGTGCCCGGGGAGCTCGGGCTCCGGCGAGGGCACGTAGGGCGGATTGCACAGCACCAGGTCGTAGGTACGGCCCCGGACGGCCGCGGTCAGATCACTGCGCCGCACGTCGATGCGGTGGCGGTGGAGCCGGGCGTTGGCCCGGGCGGTCAGCACGGCCCGGCGCGACAGGTCGACCGCCGTGACCGAACCGCCGAGCTGCGCGGCTCGGATCGCCAGCGCACCGCTCCCGGTACCGAGATCCAGCACCCTGGCACCCGGCGCGAGGGCCTCGCGTTCGAGCGCCCGCATCAGCAGGCAGGTGTCGTGCTGCGGCGCGTACACGCCGGGCAGAGTGAGGACGAACGGGGCGGGCGACGCCACATCTGTGGCCATCGGGGCTCCCTCGGACGTATGGATGAACGGTCTGTCCCAGACTGGGGCGCAATCGCCCCGGCCACCACTCGGCGCCTTCCCCGGAGCGTCTCCCACTCGGCACCACCGTGCCCTCCGCGGCGCGCTTTCCCGGCAGGAGACCGGTCATCGGCGAGCGGCGGCCTCCCCGGCGGGAGACCGCTCAGCGGGCCGGCTCCTCGCGCCAGCCGGCCAGCAGCCGTTCTCCGAGCCGTTCCTCCAGGAAGCCGGTGGCGGTGACGCCGAACGCGACGTCGTCCGCCAGCTCCGGCTCGTCCGCCAGCAGCCCCGCGACGACCTCGTGTCTGACCACCTGCTCGTGCACGGCGTCCGCCTCGACGTGCTCGGTGTAGAAGAACTCGGCGGCGGTGCCCGCCCCGACGCGCCGCATCGCCCGGGCGAGCCGGCGCGAGGCGGGCGACGACGTGATCTCCACCGCCGCGAAATGCCCCACCAGAGCGCCCCGCAGACGCCGGTGCAGCCCGAACAGCGACATCAGATTGACCAGGGCCAGCATCTCGGCGTGGCCCTCGTCCACATAGTGGCCGTAGGCGGTCTCCAGCCCCAGGTCCGCCATCAGATCGGCGAAGAGGCGCGCGTGGACGCGCTCCGCGCGACCGGCTCCGAACTCGTCGTACTCGATCGCCGCCATCCCCGCCTTCGCCCGCCCACCGAGCCTCGGCAGCACCCAGGCGTGCGGGTCGGCCTCCTTCAGGTGGTACAGCGACCGCTGGACGGCGTACTCGCGGACGTGCCGCAGCTCCCCGCGGTCCTTGAGGAAGTCCGACACCCCCTGACCGTGCACCGGTTCCACCAGGAGCCCGGCCAGGACCTCCTCCAGGGAACCGGCGCCGGTGGCGTCGCGGCGCAGCGCGCTCAGGAAGGACTCCTCGGCCCCCCTCCGCACGGCCAGCAGGTCCGGGTCCCACTCCAGATCCGGGTCCACCCCCGCGAACCCCCGGTAGTGCAGCTCGTAGCACGCGTACAGCGCCAGGTGGAGATCCTCGCCGTACGGATCGGCCGCTCGGGCGTCCCCGGGCCGCGGCAGCCCGCCCGCACCCCGCAGACGAGCGAGGACGGCGGCCGACAACGGCCCCCGGGCCCGGGGCGGTTTTGGTGGGCGGTGCGCTCCGTTGCCGTACCCGTCCATCGTCAGTCCCGGGGGAGCAGGGACCCGAGGGGCCCCAGGTCCAGGTTGAGGTCCTCGGGGCGTACGCCGTGCTGTTCGCAGAGTTCGGTCATCCGCTGGTCGAGCATCATCAGGGTGGCGCCGATCTCGTCTGCCTGCTCGTCGGTGAGATCGCCCTGGTCCACCCGGCGGATCGCCTGCCGTTCCATGAGCTGACGCAGCAACTCCACCACGGTGAGGACGAGCGTGACGAGGTCACGGCCCATCCGCTCGCGGTCGAGGTCGAGCCGGGCCCCGGTCACAGCGGTCCGCCGTCGGCCCAGGGGGCGGGCACGCGTTCGCTGACCGAGGACAGCAGCGCGTGCAGCGACAGCCGTACCAGCGGAACGTCCGCGATCGCGATCACGAGATCCCCGCTGACGACCACCCCGGTCGCCAGCACCCGGTCGAGCAGATCGACCAGCGGCACACCGATCGGGCCGCTCAGCGGCTCGGCCGAATCCCAGGGCACCACCTCGCGGTTCATCCCTCCACCTCGCCCACGAACGAGTACGGCACCCAGGGACCCGACAGGGCGACCCGGACGTCACCCGGCTCCCGCAGCGACTCCGCCAGCCGGTGCAACTCGGCCGACCTGGCCTCCGCCACCAGATAGGTGGCGTTGAGAACCTGTACGCCCTGGTCGCCGGAGGGGGCGGAACGCAGCCGCAGCCGGCGGGCCTCCGTCGCGACCCGGCGGAACGCCTCGTCCACCGCGTCGGCCCTGAGCCCGGCTTCGACGTGGCGGCGCTGCCGGTTCTCCTGGATGTTCCGGCGCCGGTTCAGATAGGCGAGCCCCGAACCCGCGGCGGGCCGGGCCCGATCCGGTGGCGTGGCAGCCGTCTCCTCCCGGCTCGCGGCGCCGGGGCCCGCCGAGGGGGACAGGAACACCTTGACGCCCCACTCCGCGTGGTGGGCGACCCGGTCGAGCGCGCGGTCGAACCGCGCCACCTGCGACGCGAGCGCCGCCCGCGCGCTTTCGTCACCGTGGTAGAGCGTCGCCATCGGGAGCGGCACGGTGGGCGCACCCCCGGCCGCGGCGGTGACCACGGCATGGTGCGCCCGCGCGTAGCGCTCCAGTTCCTCCTGGTCGGTCAGCCGCTCCTGCCACACGTCATCGGTGAAGTCGTCCGCCCGCACGGTCTGGACCACGGCCGAGAGGTGTGCTCCGAGGGGCAGCGCGCGTACGGGCTCCCCGCCGGGGAGCCCCGACGACCGCCCGGGGATGCCGGGATCGAGGTCGCGGCATACGGCGAAGACGTACAGGGCGCGGCCCCCGGAGCCGGAACGGGAGCCGCTGTGAAGGGTACGGGTCATGTGCGTGCGCGCTCCCTGGATCTCTTCCGTCCGTCGGCCTCGGCGTCGTCGGGGGACTCCAACGCCTCGATGCGTTCACGCAGTTCGCGGTTCTCCTCCTGAAGGGCGCTGCGCGACGCGCGTGAACTGAGTGCGGGATCGGTCTCCCACCAGTCGATTCCGGCCTTCTTGGCCGTGTCCACCGAGGCCACGAAGAGCCGGAGCCGGATGGTGAGCAGTTCGATGTCCAGGAGATCGATCTTGATGTCTCCCGCGATGACGATTCCCTTGTCGAGGACGCGCTCCAGGATGTCGGCGAGGTTGGTCGTCTGCGGACCCGGGATGGTGTCGGCGGTCTGCCGGTACGTCATGTCCGTCACCGTCGTCCCCCTCTCCGCTTCCGGGGACGAGGCGCTTCCTCTTCCTCTTCCTCTTCCTCTTCCTCTGCGTCCGCTTCCTCGTCGTCCTCCTCGCCGTCCTCGCCGTCGTCTTCGTCGCCTTCCTCTTCGTCCTCGTACGCGCCGTCCTCGGCCTCGTCCTCGTCTTCGTACTCGCCGTCGTCCTCGGCCTCGTCCTCGTCTTCGTACTCGCCGTCGTCCTCGTCCTCGTCCTCGTCCTCTTCGTCTTCGGCGTCCTCGTCCTCGTCCTCGTAGCCGCCGTCCTCTTCCTCGTCGCCCTCGTCCTCGTCGCCTTCCTGCTCTTCCGCTTCCTCTTCCGCCACCGCGTCCTCGTGGGAGACGACGACCTCTCCGTCACGGATCTCGCCGCGCCAGCCCTCGGGAGGTTCGGCGCTGAGGGTGACGTAGCGCTGGAAGTGCTTGAAGTCGAGGCGGATACGACGCCCCTGGACACGCCAGAGATTGCCCGTCTTCTCGAAGAAGCCCGACGGGTAGTACTCCACGACGAGGATGATCCTGGTCAGCGAGGGTGCCAGCTCATGGAAGCTGACGGCGCCGCGCGTGCTGCCCTTGGCTCCCTCGGACGTCCACACGATCCGTTCGTCGGGAATCTGCTCCTGCACGGTGGCCTTGAAGCCGCGGGAGGAAGGGCCGATCTTCACCTTCCAGTCGCTCTCCACCTCGTCGCCCATCGAGACGCTCTGGACGCCCTTGGTGAAGCTGCTGAACTGGTCGTACTGCGTCCAGTGGTCATAGGCCTCGCGCAACGGCACGCCCACGTCGAGGACTTCGATGATGTTCATCGACTTTCCGCCCGACTTGCTCTTCCCGCCGCCCTTTCCGCCGCCTCCGTCCCCGCCACCGCCGAAGGCGTCCTTCGCCTTGCCCACGACGTTGTCCTTCACACCCTTGGCCTTCTCGGAGACGAAGGCTTTCAGCGGTGATTCCCCTTGCAGGACACGCGATCCGATGGCGGGCAGCGACCCGCCGTTCGCGACGTCGGTCAGCTGAGCGGTGACGTCCGTGAGCTTCTCCCCGGCCTTCCCGGCCAGTCGCTCCACCTGACCGGAGAGATAGCCCGAAAGCTCCTCGCGCAGCCGCTCGACACCTGACACCTGGTCCTCGGGACCGTCCTTCTCGCTGCTGGCCATGGCTCGCTACCTCCGGCGATCCGCGCGCTGGGAAGCCGTCCGCTTGGACGACGACGTCTTCTTGGCCGCCGCGCTCTTCTTGGCGGGCGCCTTCTTCGCGGCGCTCTTCCTGGCCGGTGCCTTCTTCGCGGCCGTCTTGCCCGCCGACTTCTTGGCGGTTGCCTTCTTGGCCGCGCTCTTCTTCGCGGGAGCAGCCTTCTTGGCGGGCGCCGCCTTCTTAGCCGCCTTCTTCGCGGGAGCGGTCTTCTTGGCCGGGGGAGCCTTCTTCGCCGCCTTCTTGGCGGGCGCCGACTGCTTGGGCTCGGCCTTCTTGGCCGGTGCCTTCTTCGCTGCCGACTTCTTGGCCGGTGCCTTCTTCGCGGCACCACGCGAGCGGGGGCGCGGGGCCGGCTCCTCCTCGGGCTCCTCGTCCTCCTCGTCCTCCTCGTACTCCTCCTCGTCCTCTTCGTCCTCGGGTTCCTCGTCGTAGTCGTCCTCCCCTTCGTATTCCTCCTCGTCCTCGGGCTCTTCCTCCCAGGGTCCCTCGTCCTCTTCGTCCTCGTAGGCGCCGTCCTCGTCGCCGCCTTCGATCTCGCCTTCGATCTCCTCGGCCGGGCGGCCTCGTTCGCCGAGCCGGGCCGTGCGCTCGCCGATCGCCTCGGCCAGGGAGACCATCCCGCGGTTGGCGGCGGCCGAGACCGCCTCGCGGCCCGCTTCGAGCACCTCGCCCCGCAACTGCTCCTGCAACTCCGCGATCTGCGGCACATCGCTCAGCCGCCGCATTCCCTCGGCGGCGAGTTGCTTCGGTTCGAGGCCGAACCGCCGTCCCGCCAGGTAGGTCGCGACCGTGATCGCGAGCCTGCCCTTCTTCGTCCGCCCCAGTACGTACCCGCCCACCACCGCGGCAGCGAGCGTCACCTTGGCCGTGTCGTCCATGGGTCAGTCACCTTCGATCGTCCGGTTCGCCGCCACGCCTTCGGCGTGGAGCCGGTCGAGCAGCAGTTCCTCTTGACGCTCGAACTCTTCGATGCCGATGCGGCCGTCCTCCAATTCGTCGTTGAGTGCGGCCAACTGGGCCCTGAGGACGGTCGGGTCGTTCAGTTCTCGCTCCGCCGCCCCGTGCACCTTGTCCGCCACCCACACCACCCCGCGCACGGGGGCGAGGGGGAGCAGGAGAATCCCGGTGATCAGCCCCATGCCGCACCCGTCCGGGCCGGAGCGAGCGGGGTGGTGCCGGTCACGAAGCTGTAGCAGGGCAGTGGGCCCACGACCCTGAGGTCGACGTGGTCGGGGCGCGCGTCGCCGAGACGCCGTGCCGCGTCACGGAACTCGCTCTCCCGGGCCCGGTCGACCAGGAACGACACGTTGAGCGCGCAGTCGCGCACCTCGGGTCCTCTCGACACCGCGTGGGCCATCGACGTGAGCTCGGCCAGGATCTGGTCCCCGGCCTCGGCCGCCCTGCGTGCCAGTGCCTTGGCCACGGCCTCACCCAGTCGTACGGAAGCCTCGTAGCCCGGCGTCCGGCGGGCGTCCTGGCGGAGCCGGCGTACCTGTGGCTCCTCGGCGACCACCGCGGCGAGCGAGTCCTGTGCGGGGAACGCCTTGACGTTGATCTCCACGCGTCCGGCCAGCTGCTCCAGGGCCTCCAGGCAGGCCTTCTCCGTGGCGGCCAGCTGCTGGAGCACGGTCTGTTCGCCCGTCGCCACCATGCCGAAGCGCATGGGCAGGACGGAGTCGACCTCCGCGAGCCTGACCAGCAGTTCCTGGTGTGCCATGAGATCGCGTCGCCGGGCACGCAGCCGGGCGGGCGCCTCGCTGACCACGGCACGTACCGCTCCCCGCCCGATGGCCGTGAGGCGCGCGGGAGGAGTGCCGACGCCGCTCAGCCCGGTCGGCACCGCCGTGGTGTGGCGGACGATGCCGTAGACGTACACACCCTGTGTCGGCATGGCTCAGGCCTCCACGGGACGACGGCGACGCGCGCCGCCGGAGCGCTCGGGGGCCCGCCGCTTCTTGGGGCGCGCGGGCTCCGCTGCCTCGTCGGCCCCGTCCTCCGGGTCGCCGTCGCGGTCGTCCGCGCCCACGGCCTTGCGTACGGTGTCGCCGACCGTCGACGCCGCCTTGCGCACCTTGCGCTTGCCGATCGACTTGGCCGCGGTCCCGCCGAGCAGCTCGGGGATCGTGGTGCTGCCGGAATCACGCTCCAGGTCGAGCCGGTTGCACGCCTCCGCGAACCGCAGATAGGTGTCCACACTTGCCACGACGATGCGGGCGTCGATCTTCAGGATCTCGATCCCGACGAGGGACACCCGGATGAAGACATCGATCACCATGCCGCGGTCGAGGATGAGTTCCAGTACGTCGTAGAGCGTGCCGGAACGCGGCGGGCAGGTGACTTCGTCGGAGTAGGAGGTCGTGGCCATGCGGGTCCTTCCGGTTCTGGGGCCGCCGCGTCATTCGTCGGCGGAACCCCGTCGGTAGCGGCGCACTCGCCGGTACTCCACGAGTTCGCCCTCCTGGTCGAGCCGTACCTCGTAGGAGGCGAGCAGGCTCGTGGTGTCAGGAATGCGAGGCACCTCAAGGACGTCGACGACGACGCACCAGCCGTCGTCGTCGGCGCGCCGGACGGCGGAGACGCCCTCCAGCGGATGCGCGATCAGGCCCTCCAGGCTCTGGCAGGCAGCCCGGGCCGCTCCCTGGGGACCACCGTCCGAGGAGCCCTTGCGTACGGCGGACGAGGGGTGAGCGGCCCGCTTACGACGTGTCTCTGCCATGGTTCCCAGTCTGGGCGTCACCGCGCCCGGTGCATCTTGGGCGGACCCATCGGTGCGTATCCGCTGGTCCGGCGCACAGAGCGGGCACTCCGTGCGGAAGTGGCCCGGTCGCTTCCGGACGGCCGTTCCGGGGCAGGGCCCGCCCTCGCGTGTCCGCAGCGGATGCGGTGACCAAAAGTGACCGCAATATGACAAAGCGGGCAGGCGGTACTAGATTCCCGTCGCAATGAACGTGTGTCAGATCGACCGGAGCGCATCGTCCCCGCGCGGACCGGGAGAGGCACCTCGCGGAGGGGAAGCATGACCAACGCCGAGGCCGGTACCGACACTCCCGCTGAGGCGTCGCCGGCGGCCAAACTGACCCTGCTCACCCTCACGACGATGGTCGTCGGCTCCATGGTCGGGGCCGGCGTCTTCTCGCTGCCCCGGCGCTTCGCCGCGGAGACCGGTGTCGCCGGAGCCCTGATCTCCTGGGCGGTCGCCGGTATCGGCATGCTGATGCTCGCGTTCGTCTTCCAGAAGCTCGCGGTCCGCAGACCCGATCTCGACGCGGGCGTGTACGCCTACGCCAAGGCCGGGTTCGGCGAGTACCTGGGCTTCTTCTCGGCCTTCGGCTACTGGGCCAGCGCCTGCGTCGGCAACGTGACCTACTGGGTCCTCATCATGTCCACCGTCGGGGCGATCGCCCCGGCCCTCGGAGACGGCGACACGGCGCTCGCCATCGTGCTGTCGTCGGTGGGGCTGTGGGGGTTCTTCTTCCTCATCCGGCGCGGAGTGAAGGAAGCGGCGGCGATCAACCGGATCGTGACCGTGGCGAAGGTCGTCCCGATCCTCGTCTTCGTGATCCTCGCCCTCTTCTACCTCGACACGTCCGTCTTCGCCGACAACTTCGCCGGAGCCGACTACGCGGGCTCGCTCTTCAACCAGGTGCGCGGCACCATGCTGGCCACGGTCTTCGTCTTCCTCGGCGTCGAAGGGGCCAGCGTCTACTCCCGCCACGCCAAGCGGCGCGAGGACGTCGGCCGGGCCACCATCCTCGGCTTCCTCAGCGTCTTCGCCGTCTTCGCCTCCGTCACCATCGTCTCGTACGGCATCCTGCCGATGGCCGAGATCGCCGAACTCCGCCAGCCCTCCATGGCCGGGGTCCTGGAAGCGGCGGTCGGCACCTGGGGCAAGGTCTTCGTCAGCGTGGGGCTCATCATCTCCGTCCTCGGCGCCTACCTGGCGTGGACACTGATGGCCGCCGAGGTGCTCTTCGTCGCCGCCAAGGACGACGACATGCCCCGCTTCCTGGGCCGGTCCACCGCCGCCGACGTGCCCGTACCCGCCCTGCTCCTGACAACGGCACTGAGCCAGCTGGTCCTCGTCATCACCGCCTTCTCGGACGACGCCTTCAACTTCGCCCTCGACCTGACCAGCGCGCTCACCCTGATCCCGTTCCTGCTGGCCGCCGCCTTCGCCCTCAAGATCGCGCTGAGACCCGACAAGGAGCGTGCCGAGGGCCGCGTCACCCGGGGGGAGTTGGTGGTCGCCGCGCTCGCGACCCTCTACACGGCCTTCCTGCTCTACGCGGCGGGGCTGAAGTTCGTCCTCGTCTCCTTCATCCTCTACGCCCCGGCGACCTTCCTGTTCGTCAAGGCCCGGCGGGAGCAGAACCGCCGCCTCTTCTCCCCGGTCGAAGCGGTCATCTGCGCCGTCTCGATCGCGGGCGCCGTCATGGGTGTGATCGCCCTGGCCGCCGGCTGGATCGAACTCTGACCCGTCCCACCCCGGCCGCCCCGCCGGTGAACCGCGAAAGGCTTCCCATGACTGACACGACCGCCCAGAGCCCCGCCCTCGGTGTCCACTCCGAGGTCGGCAAGCTGCGCAAGGTCCTGGTCTGCGCACCCGGGATGGCCCACCGGCGGCTCACCCCCACCAACGCGGACGACCTGCTCTTCGACGACGTGATGTGGGTGGAGAACGCCCAGCGCGACCACGCCGACTTCGTCGACAAGCTGCGGCAGGCCGACGTCGACGTCGTCGAACTCCACGAACTGCTCGCCGAGACCATGGCGATCCCGGCGGCCCGGGACTGGCTGCTGGACCGCAAGATCACCGCCAACGAGGTCGGTCTCGGGCTCATCGAGAACACCCGCGCCTTCCTGGAGTCGCTGGATCCCCGCCGGCTCGCCGACTACCTGATCGGCGGGCTCGCCACCGCGGACCTCCCCGACGAGTTCCGCTCCGGCTACCTGGCACTGGCCCGCGAGTCGACGGCCGCCCGCGAATACCTCATGCCGCCGCTGCCGAACACCCTGTACACCCGGGACACCACCTGCTGGCTCTACGGCGGCGTCACCCTCAACCCCCTGTACTGGCCCGCCCGCCACGGCGAGACTCTCCTGATGGCCGCCATCTACGCCTTCCACCCCGACTACCGGGGCGCGAAGGTCTGGTGGGGCGACCCGGAACAGGACTGGGGACAGGCCACCTTCGAGGGCGGCGACATCATGCCCGTCGGCAACGGCGTCGTCCTCATGGGCATGAGCGAACGGACCTCCCGTCAGGCCATCACCCAGGTCGCCGCCTCCCTCTTCCGCGAGGGCGCCGCCGAGCGCGTCATCGTCGCGGGCATGCCCAAGCTGCGTTCCGCCATGCACCTGGACACCGTCTTCACCTTCGCCGACCGCGACATCGTGACGCTCTATCCGAGAATCATGGACGCGGTCCACGCCTTCTCCCTCCGTCCCAGCGACAAGGCGCCGGGCGTCGAGATCACGGACGAGGGCTCCACCCCCTTCGTCGACGTCGTCGCCGAAGGGCTCGGACTGCCCGCGCTGCGGGTCATCGAGACGGGCGGCGACGTGTACGCCTCCGAACGCCAGCAGTGGGACAGCGGCAACAACGCCGTGGCGCTGGAACCCGGCGTCGTCTTCACCTACGACCGCAACACCCAGACGAACACCCTGCTGCGCAAGGCGGGCGTGGAGGTCATCACCATCGTCGGCGCGGAGCTGGGCCGCGGGCGCGGCGGTGGCCACTGCATGACCTGCCCGCTCGTCCGCGACCCCGTCTCCTTCTGACCCGCCACCGTCAGGTGCGGGCCTCCGGTCGGTCAGGCCGTCAGCTTCCCGGGCAGCCAGGCGAGCTGCGCGGCCTCCTGGTGGGGGCCGCCGCCCTCGTGGTCGTTGAAGTCGTACACCTCTATCGACTTGTCGGCGTGGGCGTACGCGTTGAACGCGGCGAACACCGTGGACGGCGGGCAGGTCAGGTCCTCCAGCGCCGTCGAGAACAGCGCCGGCGCCGTGGCCCGCGCGGCGAAGTGCACCCCGTCGAAGTAGGCGAGCGTCTCCTTGACCCGATCGGTGCGGCCCCGGTGCGTCTTGAGGTAGTCGCCCACCTCGCGATAGGGGTTGCGGTCGGTCACCGTGAGGGCGCGCGGGAAGTCGCAGAGGAACGGGACGTCCGGCGCCACGGCGACCAGGTCCGGCACCAGACCGGCGACCGCGAGCGTGATGCCGCCGCCCTGGCTGATCCCGGCCGCCGCGGTGCGCGACGCGTCGACGAGCGGGTGGGAGCGGGCGGCCTCCACGGCCCGGACCGCGTCGGTGTACAGCCGCCGGTAGTAGTAGTCGTGCGGGTCCTCGATGCCCCGGGTCATGACTCCAGGGAACGCGGGGCCGCTGCCCACCGGATCGGCGGTGTCGCCGCCGGCCCAGCCGCTGCCCTGGCCCCGGGTGTCCATGACGAAGTGCGCGAACCCGGCCGACGCCCAGAGCAGATGGGTGTGGGCCAGGCCCCGCCCACCGCCGTACCCGATGAACTGCACCACCGCCGGGACCGGTTCGGTGGTGCCCGCCGGAAGCACCAGCCAGCCCTTGACCGGGTGGCCGCCGAAACCGGCGAAGGTCGCGTCGTACACCTCCACGGTCTTCAGGCCCGTGTCCGCGCGGAGTTCGAAGCGCGCGTCGAGCGGATGGCTGCGGGTCTCTTCGAGCGTCCTCGACCAGAACGCGTCGAAGTCCGCGGGCTCCGCCGAAGCGCTTCGGTACGTACGGAGTTCTTCGAGGGGCAGGTCGAACAGGGACATGCGGGCCGCTTTCGTCGCACGGATGAGAGTGATCACACGGTACGTGCGATCCCCCGGTCCGCAGAAGCCCGGTTCCGTCCCCGGACGGAGATGCGTCAGGGCCGGCCGACGCGCACCGTGACCGTCTTCGGGCGCTGGTACTCGTCGAGGGCGAGCACGCTCAGGTCGGTGCCGTGGCCCGAGGAACCCCGTCCGCCGTGCGGGAGTTCGGCCGTCTGCACCAGATGGCAGTTGACCCACGCCTCGCCCGCGTCGAGCCGGGACGCCAGGTCGATGCCCCGCTCCAGGTCGGTCGTCCACACACTGGACGCCAGCGCCTGGGGCACGCTGTTGGCCAGGGCCAGGGCCTCCTCGACGGTGGCCGCCCGCTCGACGGTGAGCAGGGGGCCGAAGACCTCCTCGGTGACCGCGGGGTCGGCCGGCGGCAGATCGGCCAGCACCCTGGCCGGACGCCAGTAGCCCTTCTCCTCGCCCGCCGCCGCCTCGACGGTCCCGGTCGCCGAGTGCCCCGCCTGCGAGGCGGCGACGATCCGGTCGTAACGGGCCGCCTGGTCCGCGTTGTTCAGCGGCCCGAAGTCACGGCCCGCCACCCGCTCCGTCATCGCCGCGCCGAGCAGCGCGACCACCCGGTCGTAGTTCTCCGCCAGGGCGATCACCCGCGCGGGCGCCGCGCAGCTCTGGCCCGCGTTGTACGTCGCCGCCTCCGCGAGCGCCGCACACGTCTGCGGCGGGGCGTCGGGGAGGACGATCGCCGGGGCGTTGCCGCCCAGTTCGAGGCTGACCCGGCGGGTGCCCGCCCGGGCCGCGACGTCCCGGCCCGCCTCCGGGCTGCCGGTGAACGCGACCATGTCGACCGCGGACTCCACCAGCAGCCGGCCCGTCGCCCGGTCGCCCGGCACCACCTGCAGCACCCCCTCGCCGAGCACCGCCGCCGCGTGCGAGGCGAGCAGCACGAGCGAGTCCGGGGTGGTCTCGGCCGGTTTGACCACGACGGTGTTCCCGGCGGCCAGCGCGGGCGCGCACCGCCAGGCCGCCATCATCAGCGGGTAGTTCCAGGGCACCACCACCCCGACCACGCCGACCGGCTCCCACCGCACCCAGCTCTCGTGGCCGGCCACCAGCGCCCCCGAGGCCGGTACGGTCCGGGTCCGGGCCGCCGTGGCGTAGAACCGGAAGAGGTCGGCCACCTGCGCGACCTCGCCCGCCGTCTCCGGCTCCGGCTTGCCGGTCCCCGCCCGCTCGCACGCGGCGTACTCGGCCGCCTCCGCCTCGACCGTCGCGGCGAGCAGCCCCAGGCGTACGGCCCGCTCCCTGGGGGTGAGGGCGCTCCAGCCGGGCAGCGCCGCTCTGGCGGCGGCCACCGCCCCGGCCACCTCCCGCTCGCGCGAGACGGGCGCCGTACCGCGCGCCAGACCGGTGCGGGGGTCGGTGAGGGTGGTCTTCATCGGTGGTTCCTCCGGCAGTTCGGGTGGTGTGTCCTCGGGCGCCCCGGAGTCCGGGCCGCCCGTCAGAGGTCGTACGAACGGAGCCAGAGCTCCAGGGTGAGGACGAGCCAGAGCTTCCCTCCCTGGCGCGGCAGCAACGTGCCCCCGCCCTTCAGCCACGTGCGGACGGTGTCCTCGCGGAACAGCCCGCGCTCCCGGGCCCCGCGACCCAGCAGCAGATCGTTGCCCAGGTCCCGCAGCGGACCGGTGAGCCACTGCTGCACCGGCACCCGCATCCCGCTCTTCGGGCGGTCCACCACGGTGCCGGGGAGGAGGTCGCGCACCGCCTCCTTGAGGACCCACTTCTCCACCGTGCCCCGGAGCTTGTACACCGGGGGAGTGGCGAAGGCGTGGTCGACCACCCGCCGGTCGAAGAGCGGCGCGCGGCCCTCGACGCCCTGGGACGAGGTCAGCCGCTCCACCTTGGTGAGGATGTGGTGGGCGCCCTTGGTCCGCAGATTGCAGTGGAGCAGCTGGTTGAGCAGGCTGCCCATGCGGTACGGGCTGCCGGGGCCCGGCAGCAGGTACGGCTCGACGAAGCGCTGCGGACGGGGCGCGTCCACCAGCGCGTCCAGCGCCTGCGGGGTCAGCAGCACCGGAAGGTCCGTCCAGCACTTGCGGTACGACCGCAGATAGGCCGTCGCCCGGTCCTCGTCCCACGGCGCCCCGGGCTCCCGGTGCATCTCCTGCACCAGCATGGGGAGGTTCTTCGGGCCGCCGAAGACGGGGTCGCCGCCCTCGCCGTTGAGCACCACCGGGGCTCCCTCGTCGGCCACCGCCTCCGCGAGGAGCAGATTGGGCACCGTCAGCGGGTCGCCCACCGGACTGTCCAGCAGGGCCGCGGCCTCCGCGAGCCGCGCCGCGACCGTCGTGCCGGAGACGTTCAGGACGCGGTGCCGGGTCCCGCAGTGCGCGGCGACGAGGCCCGAGTAGCCCAGCTCGTTGGGGAGTTCGTCGCCGAAGCTGATGGAGTACGTGCGGACCGGACGGCTGTGCAGCTTCGCCGCGAGCGCCGTGACCAGCGAACTGTCGATGCCCCCGGACAGCAGCACCGCCACCGGCTCCGCCTCGGGCAGCCGGCAGGCCACCGCGTCCTCCAGCAGGGCCCGCAGCCCGAGGACATGGTCCTGCGGCTCGTCGGGCGCGTCCGCGTCGAGCCGCTCGGCCGGCTCCCAGTGGACGGCCTCGCGCACCGAACCGTCCGGCGACAACCGCACCACCCGGCCCGGCAGCACCTCCCGTACACCCGTCAGCAGCGTCTCCTCACCCGGCAGGTACGCGAAGGTCAGGAACGAGCGGACGGCGGCCAGGTTCAGGGAGGTGCCCAGCGCCGGCCACCGGCGCAGCGCCCGCAGCGAGGACGAGGCCGCCCACGCCCCGTCCGCCCGCGCGTAGAACACCGTACGGGCGCCCACGTGGTCGCGGAGCAGCACGAGGTCGGTGCCGTCGAGCACCGCCAGCACGAACATGCCCTCGGCGAGCGCCACCCCCTCGGCACCGAGCGACGCCCAGCAGCGCAGCAGCAGTTCGGCGTCCGGACAGCGCGCGGGGGCGGGGGTCCCGTGCCGCTCCAGCGCGTCCCGCAGCACCGGCACGTTGTGCAGGGTGACCTCACCGGTCGCGGTGAGACCGCACGCGGTGAACGGGCCCTCGGCCGGGCCGGGTTCGCCGCGCAGCAGTGCCGCGTCCGCACACGGGACGGTGATCTCCGGCCCGACGCCGGGGATCGCGCCCATCGCCCGGACATGGGCGCGGGCCCCGTCCGTCGTGGGGGCAAGACTCACACAGAAGCGCGCCATCGACGGCTCCTTTCCGCTCTGTTCCTCGCCGGGTCCTCTTCATGCGCCCTCTGCCGGTGTCCGGCCCCGATCCGCCGAACACCACCGGGGCGCCTCAGCCGAAGTCGTCGTCGCTCCAGCCGCCGTCGTCCCCGCCGCCCCAGTCGCCGTCCCAGTCGTCGTCCGCCGGGTCGGCCGGTCCGTCCGAGTCGCCGGAACCCGCCCCGTCGCCGCCGTCCCCTCCGGAGTCCCGCGCCGCCTGCCGGCGCAGCTCCTCCTCTTCCTCCGGGCTCAGGCTCAGCGGCGGCAACTGCGCCTCGGTGACGACCAGAGCCGTCACCCCGATGCCCGCAAGCAGCAGGCCCATCCGGCCGCCGAAGGACGTGCGGTTGACCGTGAGGGAGTCGCCGCGCCCCCACACGGTCCGGCCGTACCCGAGGTCGCGGCCGTACGTGACGGTGCCGTTGGACACGCGTTTGACGATGCGGTCCCCGAGGAGTTCGTCGGTGCCCGACGCCCCCGTGTTGTCGTACCAGCGCACCAGCCCCGCCACCGACGGATCGCGCCGCCGCCACTCCTGCCGGCCGTCCTGGTAGGAGCGGTGCACACTGCCGTCCGCCAGCAGCTCGTCGCTGTAGCCGATCTCTCTGGGCCTCATCATGGTCTGCTGTCCTCAGGCTCTTCCGGTCGGATCGGGCCAGCTCAAGAAGCCCGTGGTACGCAGGTCCCGCAGCTCCGTCCACACCGAGGTCCGCGGCACCCGGGGTCCGCGGGTGAGACGCAGCACCCCGCGGACCAGCCGGCCGGGGGGCACGGCGGCGACCTCGGCGAAACGGCCCTGCGCCAGCCACTCCGTCTCCTGCGGCCTGAGAGTGCCGGGCAGCGCGGCCAGTTCCTCCCGCCGGACCGGACCGCGCCCGGCCGGCAAGCGCATGGCCTGCGCATGCCGCGGCACGAGCCCGAGAGAGGAGACCCGCACGCCGGGGACGGGGCCGAGGGCGGCCCGGACCCGGCCGCGCAGCGCGATCCCCCGGGGGCTCGCGTCGTGGAGCACGTACACCGTGGCCCCGCCCGCGCGCTCCAGCGCGGTGGTAAGCCGCGGGTCGAAGGGCAGTGCGTCGGCCACCGTGAGGACCGGGCAGGCGGCCTCCAGGTGGACGTGGTTGGCGAGCAGCATCCGGGCGATCGCGCGGTCCTGGCAGACCAGGAGGCGGGGCAGCCCGTAGTCGTGGAGGTCGGGTTCGCTCGTCCGTGCCGGGGCGGGCGCCACCCCGGGCGGGGAGGGCAGCAGGCCCGGCACCGTGTCCCGGCCCCGGGCGTCCAGCGCGCGGGTGAACGACGGCAGTCGCAGGTACGGCCGCGCGGTGCGCGGAACCCGGCTCAGCACGGTCAGCGCCGGATCGAGGACCCGGCAGGTCTCGAAGTACAACTGCCTCTCGGTGAACCGGAGTCCGCCCGGTTCGGCAGCCCGTGCGGCGGCGGTGCCGATCGCGGCGTGCAGGGCGGCGTCCAGCGCGCGGACGAGCGGGCGGGGACGGGGACCGCCGGACGGGTCCGGGAGGGCGTGCGCCCTGATGAGGGGAGGGCGTCGGGGCGTCATGAGGTGCTCCTGTCGCGCGGGTCGTGCTGCCCGGTGGTGCGGGAGGCGCCGCGGGGCTGCGGCTGCCCGGTGGGGTCGGGCCAGGTGAGGAAGCCCTGGGAGAGCGGGCTCCCGGGGCGGTCCGGCCGCGGGGCTGGCGCCGTCACGGCGTGCTCGACCGCCCTGGTGACGGCCTCGGCGAGGACCGGGGGCGGCACCGCGGCGACCGGCCACCACCAGCCCTCGGCCAGCCGGGCGGCCTCGTGTCCGGGCAGACCGGCCACGGTGCGCAGCAGTTCGGCGTCGCACCCCGAAGCGCCGGAGAAACGGCGGACGGCACGCGGGTTGCGGGCGACGGCCCCCGGCCGGAGACCCGCGTCCACGACGGTCCGGCCGGGATGGGCCGCACGGAGCGCCGGGGCGAGCAGGGCGCCCTCGGCGTCCGCGTCGTGCACCACCACGACCGGCAGACCGTCGGCCGGGTGACCGGCCAGCAGCTCCAGCGCCTCGCGCACCCGTCGGGGCCCGTCCGTGCCGCCGACGCGGTCGGCGGCCTCCGTCACCAGGAGGGTGTGCGGCCGGTTCGGGAGCCCGTTCTCCCGGAGGAAGCGCGCGACGACCGGATCGGTGCAGAGGAGCACCACTTCGGGCGGTCCCGACCGGGCCTTGGCCGCGCGCCGCGCGGCAGCCGTGCCCGCCGCGCGCCGCTCGTCCACCACCCCGCCGGGCAGCCCGCCGTACGTCGTCGTCCAGGCACCGTGCATCAGCGCCCGGAACGTGCTCTCCGGCGGCTGGACCAGCGCGAACGCGCCCCGTCCCGGACGGTGGCGCAGCGCGACCGCCAGGACCAGCACCACCGGGACGAGCCACGCGGCGGCCGTCCGGACTCCGCCGTGCGCCACGACCGCGACCGCCACCAGCGCGGCCGAGAGCGGCAGCGCGACCCCCCACCGCACCCACGCCCGGACACCGCGCGGCCGGGACGCCTCCGAGAAGGGGTTGGACGACCGGGACGCGTACCAGAGCTGGGCCAGGGTGATCCTCAGCCGGCCGTTGCCGGTCGCCCGCTCGACCTGGCGCCTGATGCGGACGTCGTGCATCCCCGCACCGTCCGACCACGGGTCCAGGGCGTAGCGCCGCCCGCAGCGCGCGCATCTGCCGCCGACGCGTTCCCTGCGGGTGATCCGCGCCTCGCAACCCGGACAGATCACTGGCCGGGCTCCCGTCCGGTACCGGGGGAGGGCCAGGTCAAGAAGCCCAGACCGGCCGCCCCGGCGCGCGCGGGATCGGGGCGCCGGGTGGTCCGGGCGGCGCACCGGGCGACGACCTCCAGCAACCGGGCCGGGGGCAGCCCGACGAGGGGGAACCCCCAGCCCCGCCCCAGCCACTTCAGCTCCGCCTCGCCGAACTCGCCGAGAGCGGCGAGTTCGCGCCGTGCCGCCGCGTCCGGGCCGCGCCTCCGGTCGCGTACCGGTACCGCTTGGGCCAGGCCGTGGACCTTGCCCACGGGGAGGCCGGCGTCGACCACCCTGGTGGACGGAAACGCGTCGCGGGCACGCCGGACGAGGAGCACCCCGTGCGCGTCCGCGTCGTGCAGCACGATCACCGGCCCCCGCGGTGCCAGGCCCACGGCCTCGTCGAGGGTCCGGACGAGGACCAGGCCGTAGTGGCCGGCCACGCCCTCCGCCGTGAGGAACGCGAGGACCGACGGATCGGGGCAGAGCAGGACCCCCGCCGCCCGGACGTCCGGAGCGGGCCCGTGCGGAGAGGGCGGGGCACCGTACGGGTCCCGTTCCCGCACGGGCTCGTCCACCAGGCCGGGCGGCAGCTCGCCGTACACCCTGAGCCACGGGACGAGGACCGCCGAGCGGAACGCGTCGCGGTCCACCGGCGGGACGCCCCGGCCCACCCCGGCCTTGCGGGCGACGACCACCGTCAGCGACACCAGCAGGAAGACCGCTCCGGTGAGGAAGGCCGGTACGAAGGGGACCAGGACACCGGCGAGCAGCAGGGCGGCGCCTCCGAACGCCAGCAGCGGGTTCCATGCCGCGCCGAGCCTGCTGGTCCGCAGCGAACGGCGCGACAGGGCGTACCACAGCTGGCCGGGGGAGACCGCGACGTGACCGCCGGCCGACAGCTCGGACATCACCCGCCGCACCCGCAGGTCGCTGAGCCCCAGCGTGTTGGTCTTCGGGTCCAGCGCGTAGAGGCGCTTGCAGTACGCGCACCTGTTGCCGGGGCGTTCCTTGCGGAGCAGGTTGTGCTCGCAGTGGGGACAGATCACCGGGTGGCCTCCAGCGCGGCGGCCACCCGGCGCAGCCGGCCCGCCAGCCGCTCCCGGACCGTGGCCGGGGCGATGCCGTGGACGTTCTGACGCTCCTCCACGGAACGCAGGGCCGAGGCCAGAGCCCGGAAGTCGGTGGTGGCCGCCGCGGCGAGCGCCCCCTCGCGGGGGTGCGACGGGCTCCCGCCGAGGGCCCTGCGCTCCGCCTCCGGGGCGGTGATCGCGTAGTCCTCGTGGTCGATGCCGTACCCGGTGTTCGCCGTGACGATGGTCAGGGGCCGCCTGCCCCGGTTGGCGAAGGAGTGGGGCATCATCTCGGGGATGCGGATGAGCATCCCCGGCACGAGTGGTACGTCGACGGTCCTGCCGCGCTCGGTGTCGTACAGACCGCACGACGCGTGACCGAGCGACAGCACGTAGTGCTCGCCTCCGTGGGCGTGCGGGGTGAACGCGCTGCGGGGACCGACCATCCCCAGCTTCACCGTCGCGTTGGACGGCCGCTCCGGGGACGTCGCCGCGTCCCCCACCAGGTAGTGGGCGAACTGGCCGTCGTCGATGAAGGGGATCATCCCGCCGCCGGGACCCAGCGGGCGGCAGTCCTCACGGTCGGCGACGAGGACGGAGCCGTCCGGCCGCACATGGTAGAGGCGGACACCGCGGGGCAGCGCCCCGCGTACCCGGTCCGGTATCTCCCCGCCCGCGCCCATCGCGCCTCCCCCTGCCCCCGTGACGCGCGGCGCGCGCGTCACGGGGAATCGTAGGGCGGGACGGGCCCCGAGCGGGAGGTGCGGACATGTCTCTCCGGTGAAGTCACGGTGAACGCGGGGGTGTGCGGGCGTACGGACGGCGTGGCGGACGGCCGCCGCGCGCCCGAATGGCGGCACCCTTGCCCGGGGCCTACCGTCGAACGGGTAACGCGTCCGGCCCGCCCGGGCCGTCGACGCCGCCGTCGGCAGACGTGAGTACTGATATGACGGACTCTCCCGCGCATGTCGCACATCGGGCCGCGCCCCGCAACGAGGGCCGCGGCAAGGGCATGGCACTCCTGGTCATCACCTCGTGCCAGCTGATGGTCGTGCTCGACATCACCATCGTCAACATCGCGCTCCCGCACATCCAGACCGCTCTGGGCTTCAGCACCGAGAACCTCTCGTGGGTGATCAACGCCTACACCCTGACGTTCGGTGGCCTGCTCCTGCTCGGCGGACGGCTGGGAGACATCCTCGGACGCCGCAGGGTCTTCATCTTCGGCGTCCTGCTCTTCGTGTTCGCCTCCCTCCTCGGCGGTCTGTCACAGGAGTCCTGGCAACTGCTCGCCGCCCGGGCGCTCCAGGGCGTCGGTGGCGCCATCGCGTCCCCCACGGCGCTGTCGCTGATCACCACGACCTTCCGTGAAGGACCCGAGAGGAACAGGGCGTTCGGCGTCTTCGCCGCCGTCTCCGCGGGCGGCAGCGCGATCGGCCTGCTCGCCGGTGGCCTGCTGGTGGAGTGGCTCGACTGGCGGTGGATCTTCTTCGTCAACGTTCCGATCGGCCTGCTGATCGCGCTGGCCACCCCCCGCTACATCCCCGAGTCCGTACGCCACCCGGGACACTTCGACGTCCTCGGCGCCCTCACTTCCACGCTCGGCATGGTGATGCTCGTCTACGGCTTCATCCGGGCTTCGGAGGACGGCTGGAGCGACACGGTCACCCTCGGAGCCTTCGCGGCGGCGGTGGTGCTCCTCGCCGCGTTCATCGCCATCGAGCAGCGGTCGAAACAGCCGATCACCCCGCTCTGGATGTTCCGCGACCGCAACCGCGCGGGCACCTACGGCATCATGCTGTCCCTGTCCGCCGCGATGTTCGGGATGTTCTTCTTCCTCACCCTGTTCGTGCAGAACGTCCTGGGCTTCAGCCCGTTGCGGGCGGGCCTCGCCTTCCTCCCGGTGAGCGCCATCATCGCGGTCGGTGCCGGGTTCGCCTCCCAACTGCTCCCCAGGTGGGGGCCGAAGCCGTTCATGGTGACGGGTGCGGTGCTGGCGGCGGCGGGACTCGGCTGGCTGACCCTGACCGATGCCGACAGCACCTATCTGGGCAGCCTGCTCGGCCCGGTGCTCGTCTTCGGCTTCGGCATGGGACTCCAGTTCGTCTCGCTGACCCTCATGGCGGTCTCCGGCGTCCGCCCCAAGGAAGCGGGAGCGGCCTCCGGCATCCTGAACGCCACCCAGCAGGTCGGCGGTTCGCTCGGACTCTCCATCCTGGTCACGGTCTTCGGCACCGCGAGCCGCAACGAGGCCACCGACCAGATCCCGAAGTTCATGCGGGAGGCGACCCCCGCACAGCAACTGGAGTTCCGCAGGACCGGCGAACTCCCGCCGCCCTGGGGCAACGAGGTGCTGTCGTCCGGCGTGTCCGCCGCCTTCGTCGTCGCGGCCGTGCTCGCCGTGCTCGCCGCGCTTATCTCCCTCTTCGTGATCCAGGTCCGCGCCTCCGACCGCGAACGGCTCCAGGGCGGCGCGGCCCCCGCGACGGACGACGACCCGGACGTCGCGGCGGGGACCGGTACGAGTACGGGAACGGCCGCGGGCCCGGACGGTTCGGCGCTCGGGGACGGTTCGGCGGTCCGGGACCGCGCGCCGGACGACGGGCCCGGACCACCGGCAAGCTGAACGGCGCTCCCCGGGCCCGCGAGCCCCTGTGCCGCCCTCCCGCCGACCAGGGTCGGAGGGCAGCACAGGGGCTCACAGGGCCATGAGGGCGCGGAGGCGGGGAAGTTCAGCGCGCGGCGAGGGCGTCCGTCCCCATGTCCAGCCGCATGGCGTCGCGTACCTCGGCGAGCGCGTCCATGACGTCGACGAAGGCGCGCTCGCAGCGGTCGTCCCCGTCCACCACCCCGGCACCCGCCTCGTCCCGCAGCCTGCGCACGCTCCGGAAGTAGCGGAGGGCGGGCTCGACCACGGCGCGCGGCGCGAAGACCTCCAGCTGATAGCGGAGTTCGTAGCACTTGGCGAAACTCTGCCGGGCCCGGACCTGGCGGTCGGCATCGGCCGGTGTCCGGTCGAGTATCAGGAGTTGCAGCTCGCCGCGTACCTGGGAGAGCGTCCCGAGATAGGCCCCGTACAGTTCGCGCCTGCCGCGCCGCCACTCCCCGGCCGCCTCACGTCGGTCCTTGCGGTTCTCGATCAGCAGCGTCGAGCCCATGGCGATCACCGCACCGAGAAGCGTGGCCACCAGCGTCATCCATTCCATGCTCGAACACGGTAGGGAGACGGGGTGATCCACGCCAGGGTGTCGCGTGCGGCCCGCGCGAGCCGGGGGAGGCCGCGCGGGGCGTACGCGGAACGGGTCGGGGTGCGCTGCGGGGAAAGGCTCAGCCGAAGCCGAAGATGCGCGCGAGGAAGAAGGCGGCGAAGATCGCCGCGCCCACCAGGACGACGGCCGCCCAGACGGCCGGGTGTTCCCACATGCCTCCGTCCGCCCGCTCCTGGTGCGCCTCACCGATGCAGCCTTCGGCCGGCGGTGTCTCTCCCGGGGGATTCAGTGCGGTAGTCATGCATCAACCGTCTCTCCACCCGGGCCCCGGCGCACGCCGTGGCACCGCCGGCCGCGGGCCGAGCGTGCGGGGCGGCTCGTGCGGGGTGTGCGGTGTGCGCGGGCTGTGCGTGGGGTGCGGTTCGTGCGGGCTGTGCGTGGGGTGCGGGGTGTGCGGGGGGTGCGTGCCGGGCGTCCCGGTCACTCCCGCCCGTCGGCCGAGCGGGCGGCCTGCCCGCCCGTGCCCAGCAGTCCGGTGGCCTCGAACCTGGCCCGTTCCTCCAGGCGCGGCAGCTGCCGCCGGGACACCCAGGTGACCAGAGGCGGCAGGAACGGGCGTACGGGCTGCGCCAGCCGCAGCCACGGCGGCGCGTACACCGTGGCGGAGCGGCGCTCGATACCGCGCACCAGCCACCCGGCGACCTGCTCCACCGGGTGAATCCGGCGGGCCGGGGGAGGCATGTGCCCGCGCAGCTCCCGCAGCACGTCGTACCGGTCCGCGTCGCGGATCATGTCGGTACTCACCCAGCTGAGATAGGCGATACCGACGCCCACCCGGCGGTGGGCGAGCTCCGCCCGCAGGGACTGCGCGAGCGACTCGGCACCCGCCTTCGACGCGCAGTAGGCGCTCATCATCGGGGCCGCGCCGAACGAGGCCGTCGAGGCCACCTGGAGGAAGTAGCCGTGCGTCGCGAGCAGCCCGGGCAGGAACGCGCGCGCGGTGACGGCGCTGCCGACGAGATTGACTTCGACGACCCGGCGCCAGGTCACGGGATCCGACGTACCGAAGGGGCCGCCCTCGGCCACTCCGGCGTTGGCCACCACGATCGACGGAGGGCCGAGGCGCGCGGAGATCTCGCCCGCCACGCGCTCCATGGCCGCGTCGTCCGTGACGTCCACCTCGAAGCAGTGCGCCTCCGTCTCCAGGCCCTCCGCGACCCGCTCCAGCGTCTGCCCCTCCCGCCCGAGGAGCGCGACACGTACGCCCCGGTGCGCCAGTTCCCTCGCGACCCCGGCACCCACGCCGCGCGCCGCCCCGGTGACGACCGCGAGCCGCCCTTCCAGCGGATTCCTGTCGCGCATGGTGCCCTCCTCGGCTGTGCGGGCGAGGACCGTGCCCATGGCGTATGCGGTCCGGCGGCGGTCCGCCGCCCGTTCCACCCAAACACGCCGGACCGGATCGGGCTCGCGCTGAGGGCCGGCCGTGCAGGGGGCCGGCCGGTGCCGGTACGCGGCCGGGTGACCACACCACGTACGCGGGGTGGCTGATCACGCAGGGCGCTCGAGTCGTGGCGGGGGCCGGTGGCGGCTCGTCCGGCGGCAGGCGGAGCGGCGTCGGCAGCCGTACTTGAACGCTTGTAAAGCGCACGTAAATCTGTGGCGGGTCCACTCCTCCGGCACCCGGGCCAGTTGTGGATCACGGCGACAAATCAGAAAGCGCTTGTTGTCCCGGTGACCGCTCAGCGGTGACTTTATTTCCGCCTGGTTAAACGGGAGTTCGGCGCGTCAGCGGCGCTCTGGTCGGCAGCTCGGCCGTCCGTATAGGTTCCCGCTCGGCCGTACATCCTTACGAGTCGAGGAAACCCTTTGACCACCAGACCCACCGGCAGACACGTCCTGCCGGTCATCGGAGCAGTCCTGCTGGCCGCCGTGGCGATCCCGTCGGCGTCCAGTGCCGCGTCCACCGGTTCCAGCCCCGTCCCGAGCGCCCCCGCGGCCGGTCCCGGAAGGTCTTCCGCCGTCACCCTGGTGACGGGCGACAAGGTCACCGTGACCACCAGGGGAAGCCTTCCCGCGTCGATATCGGTCGTGGGGCCGGACGGTGCGGATGCCGAGGCGAGCATCACCAGCGTCGGCGACGACACCTTCGTCTACCCGGCAGCCGTACGTCCCTACCTGGCCTCCGGGCTGATCGACCAACGGCTCTTCAACGTCACCCGGTTGATCTCGGACGGCTACGACGACGCGCACATGGCGCACGTGCCGCTCATCGTCACCTACACCTCGGCCGCCGCGGCGCGCAGCGCGGCGGGCACCGGCACCAGCCTGCTCCGGTCCGTGGCCGGGCCGGGCGACGCGCGTCTGCTCAGCAGCGTCGACGGAGTCGCACTCACCGAGGACCACGACGACGCCGCCGCCTTCTGGACGTCGCTCACCGGAACGGCGTCCACCACCCCGTTCGCCCGTGACGCAGGCAAGACGGCGCCCGGCGGCTTCGCGGGCGGCGTCGCCAAGGTGTGGCTCGACGGCAAGGCCGAGTCGCTGATGGCCGACACCGCCGCGCAGATCGGGGCTCCCGACGTCTGGGCGGGCGGCAACACCGGTGAAGGCGTGGACGTCGCCGTCCTGGACAGCGGATACGACGTCGAGCACCCCGACCTCCAGAACATCGCCTCCTCGGAGAGCTTCGTGCCGGGCGAGGACATCGACGACCACCACGGACACGGCACGCACGTCGCCTCGACCATCGCCGGCAGTGGCGCGGCCTCCGGAGGCAAGGAGAAGGGCGTCGCCCCCGGCGCCCGGCTGCATGTCGGCAAGGTCCTCGACACCAGCGGAAGCGGCCAAGACTCCTGGATCCTCGCCGGCATGGAATGGGCCGCACGCGAGGTGAAGGCCAAGGTCATCTCCATGAGCCTCGGATCCGACGCGCCGAGCGACGGCACCGACCTGCTCAGCCTGGCGGTCGGTGAACTCAGCGCCGAGACCGGCGCCCTGTTCACCATCGCCGCCGGGAACACCGGCCCGGCCGCGCACACCATCGGCTCCCCCGGCACCGCGGACGCCGCCCTGACGGTCGGCGCGGTCGACTCGGCCGACGCCATCGCGGACTTCTCCAGCCGCGGGCCGCGCTTCGCCGACGACGGGATCAAACCCGAGATCACGGCACCCGGTGTCGACGTCCTCGCCGCACGCTCCCGGCACTCCTGGGACGGCGAGGGGTACTACATGACGAAGAGCGGCACCTCGATGGCCACCCCGCACGTCGCGGGCGTCGCCGCCCTGCTGGCAGCGGAGCATCCCGACTGGACGGGTACGCAGTTGAAGGACGCCCTGGTCAGCACCTCCAGGGCGACGCCCGCGATCGGCGTCGACGACGGGGGCAACGGCCGGGTCGACGCGGTGGCCGCCACGAACGCCACCCTCTTCGCCACCGCCGCGGTGGACGCGGGCATCCACTCGCTGGGCGGCGCACCCGGCGAGACGGTGGCCAAGACCGTCGAGTGGACCAACACCGCCGAATCCGCCGTCGTCGTCGACCTCGCGATGGAGGCGTCCGGCGCCCCCGAGGGCCTCTTCACCCTGTCGGCCGACCGGCTCACCGTACCGGCGCACGGCAGCGCGTCGGCGACCCTGACGACGCACCTGGACGAGGCCCCCGCCGCACACCGCTTCACCAGCCGCGTCATCGGCTCCGTGGACGGCACCGCGGCGACCCGCACCCTCGTCGGCGTCAGCACCCAGGAGAAGCCCTACCACCTGAGGATGAAGCTCCTCGACCAGCAGGGCTCCCCGGTCGTGGGAACCACCATGGTCGAGCTGCTCCGGCAGGGCGGCGGCGACTACGCCTACAGCTACGCCGTGACGGACGACGGTGTCATCGACACCATCGTCGCCCCCGGTACGTACGCCGTGTGGTCGCTGGCGACCGTCAAGGGCGTCCACGGCGCCTCGTCCGAGGGACTCGGGCTGCTGAACGCGCCGTCCGTCGAGGTCCACCAGGACACCGACCTGGTTCTCGGCGGAACCGCCCTGCACGAGGCCCGCGCCGTCACTCCCAAGCCGGCCGCCTCCGACAACCAGGGGCGCGTCGACTACGTCCGTACGTTCGACACCGGCGAGGGCGTCCTTTCCAGCCTGACCGTCGGCACCCGCTACGACAGCGTCTGGCTCCAGCAGGCGCCCAAGGTCTCGGACGGCCGCACCCTCGTCACCGTCCGCTGGCGCGAGAAGCAGCCCGTCCTGAGCGTGAGGTCGGGCAGCCAGGACTTCGACGACCTCTGGGTGCAGGCCGGTTCGGGTTCCCTGCCCGCGGGCGTCGGCACCGTCGACGCGGTGTTCGCCGGTGACGGACTCGCCGACGACTACACCGCCCTCGGTACCGGAAAGACCCTGGACAAGGCCGTCGTCGTCCGGCAGAGCGACGACGAGGACGACGCCGACGAACAGATCGCCCAGGCCGAGAACGCCGGCGTCAAGCTCCTCCTCATCGTCAAGAACGGCAACGGCCGGATGTACGACGCGATCAAGCGCACCAGGCTGACCGTCGCGGGCCTCTCCGCCACCGGCGGCAACGCACTCGTCGCCCGGATCGGCGCGAGCGCCACCGGCAGCGTGCCCCTGCGCGTCGCCTCCCACCCCGACACGGACTACCTCTACGACCTGGTGAAGTCCTGGAAGGACCGGATTCCGGCCGACGTCACCTACGCGCCGAAGGAGCGCGAACTCGCCAAGGTCGAGGTCGACTTCCGCAACGACCCCGCGCACGGCGTGGACGAGTACCGCTTCGACCTCCAGCCCTACGCCTCGATGCGCAGCGGGGTGACCGCACGCTCGACCGCGGGGGCCCACCGCACCGACTACCTCACCACCGACAGCTCGTTCCGCTGGTACGAGGAGGTGTACGAGTACGACCCCAAGCTCGGCCCGCAGTCCCTCCAGGCGTCGGACCCGCTCCGCTACCCGGCCGGACGCACCACCGAGGTGACCTGGTTCGGCCCGTTCCAGCGCCCCCGGGTCAACACCAGCATCGACCTGCCCACCCGTACCGGCTCCGAGATCGCCGCCTATGTGCCCGGCTGGGGCGACTCGGGCGAGAACCACGCGGGGACCGCCGGCTACGGACCCAACACCCAGACCACGGAGCTCTACCGCGACGGACGGCTCACCGCCACCGCGGACGGCGGTTACCTGTACGCCGACGTGCCCGCCGCCAGGGCCGGCTACCGCCTGGTGACCACCACCGCCCGCACCGGCGACTACCCCTTCTCCACCAGCACCAGGACGGAGTGGACCTTCGTTTCCCGGGCGGCGAAGGACCCGGAGGAAGTGAGTCAACTCCCGCTGATCCAGCTCGACTACACCCTCCGTACCGCCGCCGACGGATCGGCGAGGCGGGACGCCTCCCTCCTCGTCACCCCGTCGCACCTGCCCGGCGGCCCGAGGACGACCCCGCGCACCACCGCCGTGGAGCTCTCCTACGACGACGGGGCGCACTGGCGGAAGGCTCCGGTCGGCTCCTCCGGCAAGGGAGCCACGGTCCGGCTGAACGCCCCGAGGGGCGCGGACTTCGTCACGGTACGGGTGCACGCCACCGACGGCCGGGGCAACACCGTCACCCAGACCCTGGTCCGGGCGGCGGGCATCGCCTGACCACGGCCGGTCGGTCGGGGCGGCGCCCCTGACCGACCGGAGCGACCGACACCGGGCGGAGGCCGGGCCGGAACATTCCGGCCCGGCCTCCGTGCGATCCGCCCCGGGCACGCTCGCCTTCGCGCGGTCGGGCATCGAGACGGTTGAGTACGAGGACTCAGGCCGCGGACGGGTCCACTGCCGGACGATGGAGCTCACCACGCCACACCGCTGGAGCGCGGCCCGGAAGTTCCTCCTGACGGGCGGGACTTCCGGGCCACGGCGTGGTCCAGTTGCCCGTCCGCTCGCCAGACCGCAGGAGAATCCGTGCTCAGCCGCATCGCCGCCGCCGTCGTGCCCTCCCTCGGGCACCTGACGACCACCTCCGACGAGGAGGAGGCCCCCGCCCCCGGATCGCTCATCGTCGCCAACCACACCTCGCTCGTCGACCCCGGGATCGTGCTGGCCGCCCTGCTCCGCCACGGCATCGAACCGGTCGTCCTCGCGACGGCCGGCCTCTGGCGCGTCCCCGTGCTCGGCCCGCTGCTGGTCAAGGGCGGCCACGTGCCCGTCCACCGGGGCAGCGTCCGGGCGGCCGAGTCCCTGGAGCAGGCGGCCACCGCCCTGCGGGCCGGCCGCCACGTCCTCATCTACGCGGAGGGCGGGCTGCCCCTGCGGAAGGACTCCGCCGAGGCCGCGCCCGAGAGGTTCCGCAGCGGGCTCGCCCGTCTGGCGCTGGCGGCCGGCGTCCCGGTCGTACCGCTCGGCCAGGCGGGCGCCCGCCGCGTGGTCTCCGGCGGCACGGTGAAGCAGATCGCCGGGCTGCTCACGGCACCCGCCCGCCGGCCGCGCCTGCACGTCCACTTCGGCAGCCCCGTACGGCTGCCCGAGGACATCCCGGCCGCGACCGCGGAGGCGCACCGGGCGGTCACGGCGGCCTGGCGCACGGCCGCCGCGCACCTGGGGGAGGGCGCGGCGCTCGCCGCCTGACCGGCCGCCCGCCGAGTCACCCGGCGGGCGGCGCGGCCGGGTCGGCGTTCCGGTCAGCGCTCCATCATGCGCATCTGGGCGTCGTTGTGGGTGTTGCCGGCGGCCGGGGCGAGGCTGGAGAGCTGGGCCAGCTGCTCTCCGGTCAGCGTCACGGCGTCGGCGCCGGTGTTCTCCTCGACCCGGGCCACCCGCCGGGTGCCGGGGATGGGCGCGATGTCGTCGCCCTGGGCCAGCAGCCAGGCGAGGGCGACCTGGGCCGGGGTGGCATCGATCTCGGCGGCGATGGCGGCGACCTCGTCCGCCAGCCGCAGGTTGTGCTGGAAGTTCTCCCCGGCGAACCGGGGGTTGTCGGCGCGGAAGTCGGTCGGGTCGAACTGGTCGGTGGAGCGGATCGCGCCGGTGAGGAAGCCGCGTCCCAGCGGGGAGAAGGGGACGAAACCGATGTTCAGCTCGCGCAGCACCGGCAGCACACGGTCCTCGGGGTCCCGGGTGAACAGCGAGTACTCGGACTGCAGAGCGGTGACGGGATGGACGGCGTGGGCACGGCGGATGGTGTCGGGTCCGGCCTCGGACAGGCCGATGTACCGGATCTTGCCCTCGGCGACCAGCTCGGCCAGGGCCCCGACGGTCTCCTCGATCGGAGTGCCGGGGTCGACGCGGTGCTGGTAGTACAGGTCGATGTGGTCGGTGCCGAGGCGCTTGAGAGAACCCTCCACGGCGGCGCGGACGTTGGCCGGGCTGCTGTCGGCCCCGCCCTCGCGGCCGGTGTGGGAGATCAGACCGAACTTCGTCGCGAGCACCACCTGGTCCCGGCGCCCCTGGAGGGCCCGGCCGATGAGTTCCTCGTTGACGAAGGGGCCGTACACCTCGGCGGTGTCGATGAAGGTGACGCCCAGCTCCAGGGCGCGGTGCACGGTGCGGACGGACTCGGCGTCGTCCGTCCCGGCGCCGGTGTAGCCGTGCGACATGCCCATCGCGCCCAGACCGATGCGGGAGACCTCCAGGTCACCCAGCTTGATGTGCTTCATGGTTCCTCACTCTTTCTGACGGGTTCGGTGCCCCGGGGTGATGACCAGCTGAACTGATCATGCTCCTTCCCTCCGGGGCAAGGTCCCCGGGGCGGTGTGCTGCCGTGTTCCGGCCTCCCGGTCAGCCGTCCAGGCGGCGCTTGCTGAGCCAGGTGACCATCTCGGGGTCGCGGTGGTCGAAGAAGAGGGTCTCGCCGGTGTCGAGGGCGGCGACGGCGGCCATCTGGTCGTCGGTCAGCTCGAAGTCGAAGACGTCGAAGTTCTGCGCCATCCGGTCGGGGCTCACCGACTTGGGGATGGCGACGACGCCGCGCTGGATCAGCCAGCGCAGCGCGACCTGCGCCACGGACTTGCCGTGCGTCTCACCGATCGCACTCAGCACGGGGTTGGTGAACAGGCCGTTCTTCCCCTCGGCGAAGCCGCCCCAGGACTGGTGCTGCACACCGTGCTCACGCATGAGGGCGTGGTCGGCGGCGCGCTGGAAGAACACGTGGGTCTCGATCTGATTGACCGCCGGTGTGATCCCGGTGTTGAAGGTGAGGTCCAGCAGCCGGTCGGGGGAGAAGTTGGCGACGCCGATCGCCTTGGCGAGGCCCTCGCGGTTCAGGGCTTCCATGGCCCGCCACTGGCCGTACACGTCCCCGTAGGGCTGGTGCATCAGGTACAGGTCGAGGTAGTCGAGGCCCAGCTTGCGCAGCGAGGTCTCGAAGGCGCGCCGGGCGTTCTCCTCGGCGGGCGCGTCCTGCACCCACAGCTTGGTGGTGACGAACAGCTCCTCGCGCGGGACGCCGCCGGCCCTGATGGCACGGCCGACGGCCTCCTCGTTGCCGTACGCGGCGGCGGTGTCGAACAGCCGGTAGCCGGCCGCGAGGGCCTGGGAGACGGCCTGCTCGGTCCGGTCGGCCGGGATCTGGTAGACGCCGAAGCCGAGGACGGGCATCCGGACACCGTTGTTGAGGGTGACGTGCTCCATGGGTTCTTCCTTGCCTTCCGTGCGGGGATCGGGGCGATCCGGGGAGTCAGAGTGTGATGAGGGCCTTGAGGACGCGGCGCTCGGTCATGGCCCGGTACGCGTCCGGGGTCTCGTCGAGGGTGAAGGAGCGGTCGAAGACGCGCCCCGGCTCGATGACGCCGTCCAGGACGTCGGGCAGCAGTTCCTCGATGTAGGCGCGGGCCGGCGAGACACCTCCGGTGAGGGTGATGTTCCGCATGATCATCGACGGGCCGACGGGGCCTTCCTCGTACTGCGGGACGCCGACGCGGCTGATGGTGCCGCCGTCGACGACCGTGCCGAACGCGGCGTCGAGGGCCTGGCGGGCGCCGACGGCCTCGATGACCTTGTCGACACCGTGGCCGCCGGTCAGGTCGCGGACGCGGGCGATGCCTTCGTCGCCGCGCTCGGCCACGACGTCGGTGGCGCCGAACGCCCGGCCGAGGTCGGTCCGGGCGGCGTGGCGGCCCATGAGGACGATCTGCTCGGCGCCCAGGCGCCGGGCGGCGACGACCGCGCAGAGGCCCACGGCGCCGTCGCCGATCACCAGGACCCGGTCGCCGCGGCCCACACCGGCGGTCACCGCGCCGTGGTGACCGGTGCCCATGACGTCCGACAGGGCCAGCAGCGACGGCAGCAGCGCCTGGTCCGTACCGACCGGGAGCCTGACCAGCGTGCCGTCGGCCAGGGGGACGCGTACCGCCTCGCCCTGGCCGCCGTCCACGCCGTCGAGGCCGTACCGGCCGCCGTTGCGGCACGAGGAGTGCAGGCCCTTGCGGCAGAAGTCGCAGGTGTTGTCGCAGTACGTGAACGGCGCGACCACCAGGTCGCCGGCCTTGACCCCCGAGACGTCAGGGCCGGTCTCCTCGACCACGCCCAGGAACTCGTGCCCCATGGGGCGGCCCGTGCCGGTGGCGGGCATCGACTTGTACGGCCACAGGTCGCTGCCGCACACGCACGACAGCACGACGCGGACGACGGCGTCCGAGGGCTGCTGGACCCGGGGTTCGGGACGGTCCTCCATCCGGACGTCGCCGGCTCCGTACATCACTGCTGCGCGCATGGGGGTCGCTCCTGTTTCCTGAAGGCCGCCAGTCGTACGGCGGGAGGGGTGTTCGTCCCAGTGGTCCGGCCGGACCGGTGGGGGCGGCGGGTTCGCGCCGGTCGAGCATCCGCCGGCCGGCCCCGGTGCGGGTCTCGCCCGCCGGGGCAGGCTGGAGAGCTCGTCGAAAGCGGGGCGGGCGAAGCGGCGCCGTCATCCACCATGGCGGCTCACCCGCCCGGCAGGGAGACCGGCTTCTGCCGGGGGGTGGCGAGAGGGGGGTACAGCACGGCCCCCCTCGTGCGCACCGGACCACCGGCGGTGTTGCGACACTGGACACATGGCACCCGAGCAGCAGCACACCGTCGGTGACGAGCTGGCGCGCTTCCTGCGCGCCCGCCGTACCCAGACCAGTCCCCAGTCCGTCGGCCTCACCCCCGGGTACGGCGTCCGCCGTACCCCCGGCCTGCGCCGCGAGGAACTGGCCACGCTCGCCGGGGTCAGCATCGACTACTACACCCGCCTGGAGCGGGGCAAGGAGACCCGGCCCGGTCCCGGCGTCGTCGACGCCCTCGCCCGCGCCCTCCACCTCGACGACGACGAGCACCACCACCTGCGCGAGCTCGCCGTCCGGGCCTCCCGCTTCGCGCCCGAGCCGCCGCCCCCGCCCAGCCGGACCGTGCGCCCCCACCTGAAGCTGCTGCTGGAGACGGTGCGGCCGAACCCCGCCTACATCGTCAGCCGCAGCATGGACCTGCTCGCCTGGAACCCGGCCGGACTGGCCCTGTACGCGGGAATGGACGACTGGCCCCTCGCCCGGCGCAACCTCGCCCGCTACATCGTCCTCCACCCCGTGGCCCGGGAGCTGTTCCCCGACTGGGACGTCCAGGTCCGCGGCTGCGTCGCCCGCCTGCGCACCGAAGCCGGACTCAACCCCGACGCCCCCGACCTCGCCGGCCTGGTCGGCGAGCTCCTTCTCAAGAGCCCCGACTTCGCGCGGCTGTGGGAACGCTACGACGTCATCGGGCGGAAGAAGATCCAGAAGACCGTCCACCACCCGAAGGTCGGCGTCCTCACCCTCAGCAGCCAGAGCATGAACCTGGAGGGGACCCCGGGCCAGCGCCTCGGCGTGTACACCGCCGAACCCGGCACCCCCGACCACGACGCCATGCTCCTGCTCGACCTCACCGCACCGGCCGACTCCGCGCGCCGCGACGCCGTGACGGCCGACTGACGGCCTTCGGAAAAGGGCCACCGGCTCAGGCGAGGTCGTCCGGCGTCAGGTCGGGCCGCAGCCGGCGCCAGGAAGGCTGCCGCAGCAGCCCGGCGCGGGTCCGGGTGGCGTAGGCCACCTCGCCGACCAGGCGGGGCAGCACCCACCGTGCGCCCGGCGTCCGAGGAGGCGGGCTGAACGGGCAGTCGGCACTCGCGGCGGCACGCAGAAGCCCGGCGAGCGTGTGCCGTTCCGCGTCGCTCCAGCCGGTGCCGACGTTTCCGATGTGCCGCAGCTCGCCACCCCGCCGCTCACCCAGCAGGAGGGCGCCCGGCAGCTCGCTCAGCCGGCCGTGGCCGGGGAGCCAGCCGCCGACGACGACGTCGGCGGTCCTGACGTGACGGATCTTGATCCACGCGTGCGAGCGGACCCCCGGTTCGTAACCGGAGTCCAGCCGCTTGGCGATCAGCCCCTCCAGCCCGGCGGCCCGGGTCGCCTCCAGGGCACGCTCGCCGTGCCCCGCGATGAACGCCGGGGTCGACCAGTGCGTCCCGGTCAGGCCGAGCGACTCCAGGGCGGCGCGGCGCTCGGTGTAGGGGAGCCGTGTCAGCCGCTCGGTGCCGAGGAACAGCACGTCGAAGAGGACCAGGTGCGCCGGGACGGTACGGGCCATCCTGGCCGCCTTCGCCGGAGTGCCCGCCAGGCCCATCCGCGCCTGCAGGCGTTCGAAGTCGCTCCGGCCCGCGTCGTCGAACGCGACGATCTCACCGTCCAGGACCGCCGCCGTGTCCCCCAGCGCCATGCCGAGCGGCGCGAGGTCCGGGTAGGCGGCGGTGATGTCCGCGCCGGACCGCGAACGCAGCAGCACCGACCCGTCGCCGGGCAGACAGGCCACCGCGCGCTGCCCGTCGTACTTGACCTCGTAGGCCCACCGCTCGTCCACCGCGGCGGGCGGCAGCCGGCCGGGAGTGGCGAGCATCGGGGCGATCCGGGGGAGGTCCATCGGTCCGGCGCCTCAGGACGCGCTGCGCTTCCGCGCCGGCGCCTTGCGGGCGGGGGCCTTCTTCGCGGTCTTGTGCGCCGCGGCGGACTTCGCGGCGGCGCCCTGCTTCGCGGTGGTCCGCTTCGCCGTGCTCTTCTTCGCCGCGCCCTTCCCCCCGCCCCGCCCGCCCGTCGGCATCTCGTGGACGGTCGCCTCACCCCCGTGTTCGCCCCGGCCCTCCCGCGCCGCCTCGACCGAGGCGTTGAGAGCGGCCATCAGGTCCACCACCTTGCCGGGCTCCCGCTCGCCCTCCCCGGCGGGCGCGGCCGGCTCCCGGCCCTCCGCCTTCGCCGCGATCAGCTCCTCCAGCGCGGTGCGGTACTCGTCCCGGAACCCGTCGATGGAGTCGAGCGCCATGGTCTCGGTGAGCTCCACGGCCCGGTCGACCTCGCCGTCGTCCAGCTCGATCGCCTTGGGCGCGAGCTCTTCGGGACTGCGGATCTCGTCGGGCCACCGCATCGAGTGCAGCACGATCGCCCCTTCCCGTACCCGCAGCAGCCCCAGGCGCTCGCGGTTGTGCCAGGCGAACTTGGCGACGGCGGCCTTGTCGGAGCGCTCCAGCGCCTTCCGCAACAAGGTGTACGGCTTGTTCGCCACGTCGCCGTCGGCCGCGAGGAAGTACGAATCGCCGATGCGGATCGGGTCGATCGAGCCCGCGTCGACGAACGCGACGATCTCGATCGCCTTCGCCGTCGGGAGCGGCATCCCGCCCAGCTCCTCGTCGGTCACCGGCACGGTGCGGTCCTTGGCGACCTCGTACCCCTTGGCGATCTCGTCCTGAGGCACCTCCGCGCCGTCCAGCTCGCACACCTTGCGGGTGCGGACGCGGCCCATGTCCTCCAGGTGCACCTGCCGGAAGTGGATGGAGTGGTCCTCGGTCGCGGACACCACTCTGATCGGGATGGTCACCAGCCCGAAGCTGATGGCACCGGTCCACAGGGGTCGCGGCATCGACTACCTCCCAGGCGCCCGGCCCCCGGCCGGGGGGCGAACGTGACGGGCATCGGTCGGCGGAGGGGGCGGGCGCGTGCGCGCCCCCTCCGGGCCCGTCCGGCGGACTTCCGCGCCGGACACGCCCTCCGGTCCGATCCTCGCGCGCGGGACCCTCCCGCGCATCCGGGGGAGCGCGGGGCGTCAGTTCCGGCCGAAGCAGCTCTTCAGCTCGTCCAGGTCGTAGAAGTGACTGCCCCGGGAGATCGGCTCGCAGGACGCCTTGAACGCGGTCTCCTTCTCGTTGTAGAGCATCCGGACCAGGTAGCGCGTCCCGCCCGCCGTCTTCGCGCCGCTCTTCCCGCCGGTCCCGGCGCGCCGCGGCCCCGCGAAGAGGTCCCACTGCACGTTCGCGGCCATCGGCGCGACCTGCGCCCCGCGCCACGCGTTGTTCCCGTACGTGTAGGGCTCGTCGATGTCCGCGGACTTCGTGGAGCCGGGCAGCCCGAGCAGGACGGCGAGCGGCATGATCTCCTCGGCGTGCGTGAAGCGGAGCACGGCCCCCTTCGTACTGGTGCCCGCGGCCTTCGCCTCGACCTGGTCGAACAGGTCGTCGAGCAGCACGTCCGCCATGCCGTACGTGATGGTGCGCCCGCTGAACGACGGGCCCTTCTCGTAGAACTCCTCGGCGTCGTCGAGGTACGAGAACCACTCGGCGTTCCGGGCGGGTACGAAGGCGTCGAGATCCACGTCCGGGGCCTCCACCCGCAGATCGGGCGCGGCGGCGTACAGCTCGTACAGCGAGCGCGCGAAGGCGACCCGGTCCTCGGCGGTCATGGCGGCGACGTACCGGGACGTGAACAGGCGTGCCACCACGTCCTTCGCGTTCCGCGCGGTGTCCGGAGCACTGTCGATCCGCGCGAGCACCGCCGCCAGATCGGGATCGCTCTCCACGTACTCCTGGTAATCGGCGTTCTGCGGCTGCTTGTGGAAGTACAGCAGGTCCTTGTCGGTGACGGGAGCTTGGACGAGATCCGTCAGCTTCGGATCGGCGGCGGTGAGACCGCCGGTGAAGGCGTTGGCGCTGGCCGTCGCCCGGTTCACCCCGGACGTCTTGACCTCGACGGGCTCCTGCCCGGCGACGATGCGACGGAAGAGCGAGGGCAGGCGCTCCTCCATGCGCTGCGCGGTCTGCCGCTGCTCCTGGACGCCGCGGCCGGACAGCTCCCCGTAACCGACGGACGAGGCAGCCGCGAGCAGCGACTCGACCTGCGGGCCCAGCCGGGCGCCGAGGCGGGTCAGCGCGCCCTTGCTCTCCGCGTCCCGCAGCACGGCGAGCACCGCGTCCCCGTCCTCGCTGTCGGACATGGCACGGGAACCGTGACGGGAGACGCTCTCCGTGAACACCGGGGTGAACGACGCGGGGACCGCCTCGTAGTCGCGCCGGTTCTGCTGAGGGGCGTACGGCGTCTTCGTCGTGGAGAAGTGCTGACCCGAGCCGAGCACCCGGGCCGGGGCGTGGGCGGAGGCGGAACCGCCTGCGGCGGTGACCGCCGCGGCGGCCAGGACCAGGGCGGCCATGGAGGAGAACGTGCGCTTCACAGGGGTTCCTCGGGTGTTTCGGGACTGCCGACCGGGCGGGTGCGACGCGACGCAGGTTCACAAGCCGGGGCGAACGGCTGCCCATCGCCGCCCGTGCACGAGGTGATGTACGGGTGAACAGCCGCCTGCGCACCGCCGCCCGCGTATCGCCTGCGCGCCGCCGTCGGCGACAGGCGGACGCACGTGGATCCCGCCCGGTCGGGGAGGACCGGACGGGATCCGAGGAGCGGTCGGCGCACGGACGCGGAGGCCGCGCACGCGCGGACGGCTCACAGCGTGGACGGCGCGCGCGGAAACTGCAGGGCCGCACGCGCCCGGCCTGTCCGCGTGCCGGTCAGCCGATGCCGCGGACGGCCTTCTCGATGAGGTCGGCGACGTCCTCGGGGTGGGAGAGCATCACCAGGTGCGAGGAGTCGACCTCCACGACCGACATGCCCGCGCGCCGGTAACCGTAACGCTCGACCTCAGGGTTGATGGTGCGGTCGGCGGCGGCCACCAGACCCCAGGAAGGCTTCGTCTTCCACGCGGCTACCGGAGCCTCCTCGGCGAACGCCTGCGCGGCCAGGGGACGCTGGGAGACCGCGAGGATCTTCGCGAGACCGGGGTCGACGTCGTGGGCGAAGACGGCCGGGAAGCTCTCCGGCACCACCGAGACGTCGGTGCCCGGCTCGTCGGAGCCCTCGACCGGGAAGGGCGTGTACACGAGCGCGGAGGCGAGGTCGGAATCGGGGAAGCGACCCTGCAGCTCACCCAGGCTCTCGCCCTCCGCCAGCGCGTACCCGGCGAGATAGACCAGGCCCTTCACGTTCTCCTCCTCGCCCGCGACGGTGATGACCGCCCCGCCGTACGAGTGGCCGACCAGGATCACCGGACCGGCGATCGACCGCACCACGGAGGAGATGTAGGCGGCGTCACCGATCAGGCTCCGGTTGGGCACCGCCGGGGCGACGACGCCGAGGCCACGGCCCGTCAGCTCCGGGACGAGCCGGGCGAAGCTGGAGGCATCGGCGAAGGCACCGTGCACCAGGACGATCGTCGGACTGTCGGACGATGGCATGGGGGAACTCCTTGGATCTTCGTGGTTCCGTGGGCGAGGAGATCAGGCGGCGTGCAGAGCGGCGCGGAGCGTTCCGACCGCCTGCTCGATGGCCGCTGCGGCGGCGTGCGTCCCGCGCAGCGCGTCGAGCATCACGAAGTCGTGGATGATGCCCTGGTAGCGGACCGCGGTGACCGCGACACCGGCCTCGCGCAGCTTGTTGGCGTAGGCCTCGCCCTCGTCGCGCAGCACGTCGGCCTCACCGGTGATGACCAGCGCCGGCGGCAGCCCGGTGAGCTGCTCGGTGGTGGCGCGCAGCGGCGATGCGGTGATCTCGGCGCGCTGGGCCGGGTCGGTCGTGTACTGGTCCCAGAACCACTGCATGCCGTCGCGGCGGAGGAAGTACCCCTCGGCGAACTGGTGGTACGAGGCGGTGTCGAAGGACGCGTCGGTGACCGGGTAGAACAGCACCTGCTGGACCAGCGGAACGTCGCCCCGCTCCTTGGCCATCAGGGTGAGGGCGGCGGTCATGTTGCCGCCGACCGAGTCGCCGGCCACCGCGATGCGGGCGGCGTCCAGACCCTTCGCGGCGCCCTCGGTGACCACCCAGCGGGCGACCGCGTAGTTCTGCTCGATGGCGACCGGGTAGCGGTGCTCGGGGGAGAGGTCGTACTCCGGGAAGACGACGGCCGCGCCCGCGCCGGTCGCGAGTTCGCGGACGAGCCGGTCGTGAGTGTGCGCGTTGCCGAACACCCAGCCCGCGCCGTGGATGTAGAGGATGACCGGGAGCGTGCCGGTGGACCCGGCGGGCTTGACGATGCGCGCCTTGACCGATCCGGTGGGACCGCCCTCGACGGTGATCCACTCCTCGGTGATCTCGGGCTTCTCGATGTCGCCCGACTGGACCTCGTCCACTGCCTTGCGGCCCTCGGCCGGGGCGAGCTCGAAGAGGTACGGCGGGTTGGCGGTCGCCTCGGCGAAAGCGGCGGCGGCCGGCTCCAGCACGGGGGTGGCCGGCGCGGCGGGGAACTCGGACATGGTTCGTCTCCTGTCGTCCGGGCTCCGGCCGGGGCCGGTCGGCCCACGGGGGCAGGGGCCCGGTGTGGAAAGAAAGGGGGTGATGACAGGGACGCTACGGTGCCGGAGCAAGGGCGGCTTGCCCGTGAACGCCCCGACTCTGGCCTCTCCGTGCGTGAACCCGTGAACCCGCCGAATGCGTGAACCCTCCGGATCCGTGCGCCCGCCGGACCGTGAACCGTCGAACGGGTGAGCACACCGAACCCCGTGCCCCGTGAACCCGCGCCCGCGCCCGTACAGGACGGGTCAGAGCAGCGCCTGCGGCTCCTCGGCCGTCTCCACCGTCGAGGTGATCCGCACGACCGACGGATCGCGGGGCGCCGAGCCGAACCCGAAGGTCACCGGCGGGTCGACAGGGGCGAGCGCGCCGAGATCCGCCCCGCCGAGGGACGCGCCCGCCGACAGGACGCGGTGCTGGTCGCGCGCCCCGTACCACTCGCGCCGGCCCGGACCGGCGCTGCCGAGCGTGCGGACGCCGGGCAGAAGGCGGGCCGGCACGTCGGACACGGCGGCCCAGGTGTGGCTGCGCGCGAGTGGTGCGGGCACCGTCCGCAGCAGCCACCCCAGCGGTGTCCGGGGACCGGTGACGAGGTCCAGGGCGAGCGGGCCCGCCCCGACGCACCAACGGGGCCCGTCACGGTGGACGTCCACCGGCACCACGTCGACCCGGTCGAAGGCGTACGTCCGTGCGACGAAGTCGGCGATCCGAGCGGTGGGGGCCAGCAGCCGGCGCTCACCGTCGGGGTGCTCGACCATGACGTCGCTGAACGCTCCGAACGGCGAGCGCGGCCAGTGCCCCAGCACCAGCCGTGTCCCCGACGCGGTACCCACGGCCGCGATCCATCCGTCGAAGTACCAGCGCCGCCGCTTCATGCCCGCCATTCTGTCCCGGGCGCGGGGAGAACGCCCGGTCGCCGCCTACCAGGTCACCCCGAGCCGGACCGGACCGCGCGAGGTGGAGCCCAGACGCCACTGGACGGACGAGGCCGGTTCCGTCAGCCGGAGCCCGGGAAAGCGGGCCGCCAAGTGGTGCAGTGCCAGCTGGAGCTCCGTACGGGCCAGCCACGCACCCAGGCAGTAGTGCGGCCCCGCCCCGAACGACAGGGTGGGCGACTCCAGCGGAGCGAACAGGTCCTCGGACCACTCCGACGGGAAGACAGCCGGGTCCCGGTTGGCCATGCCGCAGTCCGCGACCACCACGGCGCCGGCCGGGATGAACACGCCTCCCACCTCCACGTCCTCGTGCGCACGACGGGTGGTGCCGCGGTCGTCGCCCAGCGGAATGCCGTGCAGCAGCCGGTCCGCCAACCGCCCGGCCGCCTCCTCGCCCGAGGCGAGCCCCGGCCAGCTCTCCGGCCGTTCGCCGAGCAGGTAGAACAGCGAGTTGCTCAGCATGGTCATCGTGCTGTCGTGGCCTCCGACCACCAGCCCGCAGACGAGACTCACCAACTGCGCCTCCGGGATGCCGCCCTCCTCGTCGGCCGCGTGCACCAGCCCGCTCACCAGGTCGTCGCCGGGCTCGCGCCGGCGCAGGGCCAGCAGTTCGCCGCCGAACGCGGAGAACTCGGCCATGGCCGCGCCGACTTCCTCCGCGGGCCAGGAGCCGTCCGAGAGGGCGTACTCGCTCCAGTGGCGCATCCGCTCCCGCGCCGACGCGTCGAGCCCCATCAGCCGGCTGATCACGGCCACCGGCAGCGGCAGCGCGAACTCGGCGACGATGTCCACCGGGGCCTCCCGGCGGGCCAGCTCGTCCAGGAGCTGCCCCACGATCGCCGCGATCCAGGGCTGCCAGCGGGCGACGGCCCTCGGCGTGAAGGCCCGGTGCATGGTGCGGCGCAGGCGCAAGTGCTCGGGGCCGTCCTGGTTGAAGAGCAGGTCCGGATCGTTCACGAGAACCGGCTGGTCCGGCAGGGACGGCCCGTCCGGCGTGTACAGTCCGGCGCGCCCGAACCGGCTGTCGCCGAGCACCTGGCGGACGTCCGCGTACCGGCTCACCAGCCAGGCGGGCGAGCCGTCGGACAGCTCGACGCGCTCGGGCGGGCCCGGGACCCCGAACTCCAGGCGGTGCAGCGGGAGCAGAGCCTGCTCGGGACCGGCGTTGTCACTGACTGCGGCGGACACACGACCTCCTGGTGGTACGGATGGGACGGACGGGGCCGGGGTGGGGAGCGGGGGAGCGCGGGACGGTCACAGCTCCACCAGCACCTTGCCCAGGTGGGACGCCCGGTCGTGGTAGAGGCTGCGGTAGGCGGCGGGGATGGAGTCGAAACCGTGGTGGAGCGTGTGGTCGCACACGATCTCCCCCCGCCGGATCCGGCCGCCCAGATCCGTGTGGAGCGCCTGCCAGTTCTCGTCGGTGAACCACTCCAGCGAGAAGATCCCGCGCACCGTCGTCCGCGGGAACATGATGTACGGCAGCAGCCTCGGCCCGACCGCGTCCCGGCCCACCTGGGTCGCCCACTGCCAGCACACCGCCACCTGGCTGCCGATGTTGAGGAGCGAGAAGACCGCGTCGGTGACCGCACCGCCCAGATTGTCGAAGTAGCGGTCGACACCGCCCGGAGCCGCCCACTCCAGCGCCTCGCGCACGCTCGTGGCGCTGTCGCCCTGGCGGTACAGGACGACCGCGTCGAACCCCAGCCCGGTCAGGTACTCCGCCTTCCGCGGACTCGACGTCGTACCGACCACCCGGGCGCCGGCCAGCCGCGCCATCTGCCCCACCAGCGTCCCCACGGCGCCGGAGGCCCCGCTGATGACCAGGGTGTCGCCCGGCCGGACCGTCAGGAAGGTGGTGAGCGTGCCCCACGCCGTCATGCCGGGGCCGCCCATGGCGCTGAGCGCCGTCGCGAGGGGGAGCGCCTCGTCGAACCAGTCCGGGTCCAGGCGCCGGTAGGCGGGGAACACCATCGGGAAGGTGCCCGTCTGCCAGAGCCACTGGGTCCCCTTGCTGACGAGATGGGAGCGCCAGCCGCCGAAGCCCTGCACCAGGTCGCCCGGCCGGTGCGCGGCGAGCGGACCGGCCTCCAGCACCTCCATGACCGAATCGGCGCCCATGTGGCTGCCGAGCGGGGTGTCCAGCGCGATGCCCTGGAGGTAGGGATCGACCGACACGTAGAGCGTCCGCAGCAGCATTTCGTCGGGCGCCAGATCCACGTCGATGTCCTCGACGACCTGCTCGTAGATCCGGTCCACGTCGGGGGTCCCCTCGACGTGCTCCCGGACGACCCACTTCTTGGTCTTCACTGGTGCTCCTTGTCCACGCCGCTGGAATCGCCGCTGGAATCGCCGCTGGAATCGCCGGTGGAAGTGCCGGTGGAATCGCCGGTGGAGGCGAGGCGGGCCGTGGCGGAGGGAGCCTGGGGCCGCCGCGGCACCGGGACGACGAGGTGGGTCGGCAGCGGCCCGCTGTCGTCGACCGACGCGGTGAACTCCCGGCCGTCGTCGCGGCAGACGAACTGCATGACGTGCCGTCCCGCGGCGGCGGCACGGATCAGCCCGCCGGTGGTCGCCCAGACACCTGACTGGTAGAAGTTCTCCAGCCCCGGCAGCCCGGGGCCGTGCTTCTTGACCAGCTCCTCCAGGGTCTCGCCGCTCTCCACGAACGGCTGCCAGCCCAGCACCGTCCCGTCGTGGTTGCCCGTGTACCGGACCTGGGTGAGCGGGCTCGACACGTCCCGCACCGCGATGGCGTCCTCGATGCCCGGATAACGCTCCTCCAGGAACCGCACGAGCGCCGTGCGCGCCCGCCGCTTCGCCGCGTAGTAGCCACGCCCGTGCCGGACCGGGAGGGTGTGGAGCCGCTCGCCGCCCCTCGACCGGGTCAGCTGCTCGGGCCCTTCGTCCAGGGCCCGCCAGGGCGCGATGTCGCAGAAGTACGTGGCGTAGACGACGGAGGTCCCGCTCGGCGACAGCTCCGGGTAGTGGCGGCTGCGGAACTGGACGTTGATGCTCGGATGGCGGATGCCGGTCAGCTCGGCGGCCTGCGCCTCGTCCAGCAGGTAGGTGGTGCAGGGATCACCCTCGGGGAAGGGGCGCTTGAGCCCGAGGAAGAGGGTGAAGTACCCCGGGAACACCATGCCCGGCTCGTACAGGGTCCGGGTGTAGAGCCGGCGGTAGGCGTCGTCGAGATAGCGGCCCTTCAGCAGCTTCATCATCGTGGTGGGACCGTCGCACGCCGACACCACGATGTCGGCGCGCATCTCCCGGCCGTCGCTGAGCCGCACCCCGACCGCGCGGTCCCGCTCGACGAGGATCTCCTCCACCTTGGTGTTGTACGAGACCTTCCCGCCGAGGCTCAGGTAGCGCCGCTCGATCGACCGCGCGAGACCGAGCGATCCGCCCTCGGGCACCCCGGCCGACAGATTGGCGTGCGAGGCGAGCTGGAAGTGGGTCGGCAGCACCGGGAACCCAGGGTGTCTCTCGTACAGGACGAAGTTGAAGGCCTGTCGCAGCAGCGGGTCCTTGAACCGCGCCGAGTAGTCCGACATCAGCACGGAGATCGACTTGCGCACCGCGTTGAAGTACGGCACGAACGACGCGAGCATCCGCCAGCGCTCGAACCGGCCCATCAGCCCGACCGGTTTGAGGAAGGGGTAGACGGCCAGCGCCTTGCGGAAGGCGCGCAACTGGCGGCAGAAGTCCCTGATCTGCTTCGCGTCGGCGGGCGACAGCTCGGTCAGATGCTCCTGCAGCCGGTCAGGGTCGGAGTAGAAGTAGACCGCCCGGCCGTCCGGGGCGCGCACGATGTTGAACACCTCGAAGTGGCGGATCTCCTTGCCCTGCAACGCGCCGAGCTCCAGCCAGATCTGGTGCATCTCGTTGCCCGGACCACTGCCCAGCAGCCAGCTGACGCAGGCGTCCAGGGTGAAGTCCCCGCGCTCCCACGCGGTGCAGCAGCCCCCGGGGAGCTCATGCATCTCCAGCACCTCGGTGCGGTAACCGTTCATCTGCGCGTACGCGCCGGTGGAGAGACCACCGAGCCCCGCACCGATGATGATCATGGAATCCCTGCCGCGCGGTGAACGCGCCATGGGCCTGCCCTCCTCGGTCGTCACGCGCCGGTGCCCTCCTTGGCGGTCCACCGGTCGAGCTGCGGCAGCCGCCCCAGCTTCCCGCTGTGCCAGGGGCCGGAAGGAGTGCTCTCCCACGCCCTGAACGGGATGCCCAGCTCCTCGCAGAGGTACTGCGCGGCGAACCGGCCGGTGGACGCGGCACGGATCAGGCCGCCCATGCCGACCCACTGGCCGGCCATGGAGAAACCGCTGAGCCCGGGCAGCCGCATCCGGTCCTTGCCGACCAGGTCGGACGCCACGTCGTCGGCGTCCGAGAACGCCTTCCACGCCAGGATCGACCCGTTGTGGTTGCCGGTGTAGCGCCGGGTCGTGGCCGGCGAGGCCACGTCCACCAGCTCGATCCGCTCGGCCACGCCCGGCCACCGCCGCGCCAGGAAGCCCCGTACGAAGTCGGCGACCTGCTGCTTCTGCGCCCGGTACGCCTTGCGGTCGCTGCGGCGCAGCGCCTGCCAGTGGGCGTAGTCGCTGAAGTAGGTGCAGTGCACCACCGACTTGCCGGGCGGGGCGAAGCCGTCGGAGTAGCGGGACCGCAACTGGACCACCAGGCTGTTCTGCAGGGCGCCCGGCAGCCGGGCGGCGTCCTCGGGCCTCAGCAGGTACGTGGTGCTGTGGGCGTCCTCCGCGGGGAGCGGGCCCCGGATGCCGACGAAGGCCGAGACCACCGCGGGGAAGAGCGTGCCCGGCTTCTCCAGCAGCTCCTCGTAGAGCCGGTCGATCCGCGGGCTGGTCCAACGGCCCTCCAGCAGCCCCTGGATCGTGGTGCGCCCGTCGCAGGCGGAGACGACGTGGTCGGCGTAGTACCGCCTGCCGTTGCGGAGTTCGACCCCGATCGCCCGGCCGTTCTCCACCAGCACCTTCTCCGTGCGGGCCCGGTAGGTGACCGTCCCGCCGAGCCCGGTGTACCGCTCCTCCAGCGACCGGGCGAGCCCGAGCGAACCTCCCTGGGGGAAGCCCGCGTTGCCGTGGTACGCGCTGGCCATGTTGAAGAGGAACGGGAGCAGCGGGAAGCCCTCGGGGTCCTGGAAGAAGATGTTCCGGAACGCCCTGCGCAGGAGCGGGTCCTCGAACCGGTCGGCGAACCGGTGCATCGGCGTCGCCGCGGTCCGCCAGAAGAGGCGGAAAGCCGGCAGCACCGTGCGCAGCGTCGCTGCCCGCTCCCGCACCGTCCGCAGCGCCGGAGCGGTCAGGAACGGATACAGCTCGATCCGGGTGAACCGCCGCAGGTCCCGGCAGAACGAGTGGATCAGCCGGGCGTCCGCCGGGGAGATGCCGGTCAGGTGCTCCTCCAGCCGGTCCGGGTCGTTCCAGAAGGTCACCGACCGGCCGCTCTCGTCCACCACCTTGTTGAACAGTTCGAAGTTGGTGATCGACTTGCCGTCCAGCGCGCCCAGTTCGCGCCACACCTGGTTCGCGTCGTTGCCCGCGGCGGTGCCGATCAGCCACTCGATGCAGTAGTCGAAGATGTAGCCGTCCCGGGACCAGGCCGTGCAGCAGCCCCCGGGCAGTACGTGCTTCTCGAAGATCCTGGTCCGCGCCCCGCTCATCTGCGCGTACGCGCCGGTGGACAGGCCCGCCACGCCCGCGCCGACGATGATGACGCGGGGTTTGCTGCCAGGGACGCGCTCCCGTCGGCTCCAGTCGGAGCCCGCCTCATCCCGCATGGCCGTCGTCTCCCGTCAGCAGGGCACGTACCAGCGCGGCGTTGCGGGGCAGGTGCTTGGGGTCGAGCATGTCGGCGTGGGTACCCGAGCCCTTCAGGACGTGTGTCCCGGTGGAGGAGCTGCCGTGCCAGGCGCCGGGGACACCGGCCGCGTAGAGGCCGGCCTTCTCCTCGTCCGTCACCACGCCCACCCGGGCGGCCACCGTCCCCGTGTTGGGCGTCCGTCCGCAGAACTCCAGGTACTCCGCGGCGTGTTCGAGGACGGTCCGGGTCACGACCTCCGAGCCCGTGTGCAGGTGGATGTGGCGGCCCAGCTCCGCCTCGAAGCTCTTGATCCCTTCCTCTCCCGGCTCGTACGCCTCCATGATGCGGCGGGAGTCGAGCACCACCACCCGGTCCACCTCGCGGCCTCTCGACTCCAGCTCCTTCGCCACCTCGAACGCGAGGTTCCCGCCGAGCGAGTAGCCGAGCAGCAGGCAGGGGCCGTCCGGTTCCACGGACTCCACCAGATCGGCGTAACGGGCCACCTTGTCGTCGCCCGGCACGTAGTTGAAGGCGACGGTGGGATGCCGGTACTGCGCGAGCTGCTCCGCGAGCCCCCGGTAGACCAGGCCGTGGCCGCCGGCCGGAGGGAAGCAGAAGACGGGCCGCCCCGGACCGGGGTTGAAGGTCAGATAGGGCAGTTCCTCGGCGGACGTGCTGTTGACACGCTCCTCCACCGCCGCGGCCATGCCGTGCAACGTGGTGACCTGGTAGAGCCTGCTGACCGGGATGCTGACGCCGAACTCGGTGCGCAGATGGTGGAGGAGCTCGATCAGCTTGATGGAACTCCCGCCGGACTCGAAGAAGTCGTCCCCGAGCCCCGCCCGCTCCAACCCGAGGAGGGCTCCCCAGTGCCGGGCCATGCTCACCTCGTACAGGGTCACCGGGGGTTCGTACGACTGCTGGCGGTCCCCGCTCACCGGCACCGGAAGCGCGGTGACGTCGACCTTTCCGTGCGCGGTCAGCGGCAGCGCGTCGAGCTCGGTGACGTGCGAGGGCACCATGTACGAGGGCAGGGCGCCCGCGAGATGGCGGCGCAGCGCCCGCCGGTCGAGCACCGCCCCCGGCTCCGCCACGCAGTACGCGCAGAGCGTGGCGTCCCCGGCGGCGTCCGGGCGGACGGCCACCACCGCCCGCGCGAGACCCGGCCAGCCCGCCAGATGCGCCTCGATCTCGCCGATCTCGATCCGGTGGCCCCGCAGCTTGACCTGGTGGTCGCCGCGCCCGAGGAGGTGCACCCTGCCCTCCGTGTCCCAGCGCGCCAGGTCCCCGGTCCGGTAGAGGCGCTCGGGCGGCGCCGCGGACTCCCGGCTCAGTCGTCGGGTGACGAAACGCGCCGCGGTCTGCTCCGGGTCGCCGGCGTACCCGAGGGCCACGCCGTCGCCCCCGATCCACAACTCGCCCGGCACACCCGGTGGCACCGGTTCCCCGTGCGCGTCGAGGACATGGAGCGTGCTGTTGGGCAGCGGGCGGCCGATCGGCACCATCAGCCCCGGCTCCAGGTCGTCGGCGGGCCCCTCGAAGAAGGCGCTGTCGATCGTGGCCTCGGTGAGACCGTAGGAGTTGATCACCCGGGTCCCGGGCCCGCAGAGCTCGCGCAGCCGGGTGTACTCCGCGACCTTCCACGCGTCCGAACCCACCACCAGCAGCCGCAGGAAGTCGAGCCGTTCGCCCTCCCGCGCGCAGTGGTCCATCAGGCCCCGCACGACGGCGGGGACGAACTCCGCGCAGTCCACCCGCTCGCTCCGCATGGTGCGGTACAGCCGGGGCGTGTCGAAGATCAGGTCCCGGTCTGCCAGCACCAGGCTGCCTCCCGAGCACAGGGCCCGCACCAGGTCGCCGGTGAACACGTCGAACGAGGGCTCCGCCATCTGGAGATGGACCCCCGACCCGTCGAGCCGGTACTCCCGGAGCCACGCGGCGTACGCCGAGGCCAGGCTCCGGTGGCTGACCCGGACCGCCTTGGGACGGCCGGTGGAACCCGAGGTGTTGATCACGTAGGCCGGGGCGTCCGGGTCCGTCTCCACCTGCGGGGCCGGTCCGTCCGACTCCGTCCCGCGCAGACCGTCCAGGGTCGTCACGGGGACGGGCAGCCCCTTCGCCCACGGGGCGCGCGCGTTCTCGACGACCAGCAGCGCGGCCTCGGCGCGGCGCAGCACGTGCGCGACCCGGTCCGCCGGCTGGTCCGGGTGGACCGGAAGGTAGGCGCCTCCCGCCTTCAGCACGGCGAGCAGCGTGACGATCAGTTCCGGCGACTTGTCCAGGCAGACCCCGACGACCGACCCGGCGCCGATCCCCAGGTCGCGCAGACGCCGCGCCCGCGCGTTCGCCCGCCGGTCCAGCGCGCCGTACGTCATCCGCGCCGTCTCCCCGGACAGGGAGGGCATCGAGACCGCGACCGCCTCGGGCCGGGTGGCGGCGACTTCCTCGATCAGCCGGTGGACCGGGCGGACACCGGCCGCCTCCGCACCGGTGCGGGCCGGCAGCGCCAGGGCGCCGCTCCACTCGCCCACCAGTCGCTCACGCTCCGGAGCGTCCAGCATCTCCAGCCGGGGCGTCGGCAGTTCCGCCGCCGCGCGGGTCATGCTCTCCAGCAACTGGACGTAGTGCCCGGCCATCCGGCGGACCGTCGCCGGCAGGAAGAGGTCGGAGTTGTACTTCAGCACGCAGTGGAAGCGCCCCTCCGCCTCGTCCTCGTACGCCGACAGGGTCAGGTCGAACTGGCCCTCCTCCTCCGGGAGCTCGATGTACTCCAGCCGGTAGCCGTACTGCTCGGTGGCCACCTTGTGGGTGAGCAGGATGAACATCGCCTGGAACACCGCGGAGCGGCTCGGGTCGTGCTGGAGCCCCAGCTCCTCGACCAGCAGCACGAACGGGTACTCCTGGTTGTCCAGGCCGTTCAGCACGGTGGAGCGGACCTGCTCCAGCAGCTCGGCGACCGTCGGCGCGCCCGAGAGGTCCGCGTGCAGCGGGAGCGGGTTGACGAAGTAGCCGTAGACCGAGGAGAACTCCTGCTGGGTGCGCCCGGTCACCGGGCTGCCGACCACGACGTGGTCCTGCCCCGAGTAGCGGTGCAGGAGGACGTAGTACGCGCTCAGCAGCACCATGAACGGGGTCACCCCGTGCGCTTGCGCCAGCGCGTGCACCCGGGCGCTGAGGTCGTCGTCCAGGACGAAGAACTCGGAGGCGCCGTTGTGCGTCTGCACGGCCGGGCGCGCCCCGTCCACCGGAAGGTCCAGCAGGGGGACCTCGGCGGGCAGGTGCGAGCGCCAGTACTCCAGCATCGCGCCGGCCTCCCGGCTCGCCAGGAAGCGGTTCTGCTGGTTGAGGAAGTCGAGGTACCGCGCGCCCACCGGCGGCAGCGCGGGCTCCCGCCCCTGCTTCAGGGACTCGTGGACGGCGAGCAGTTCCTCGATGAAGGTGAAGGTCGAGATCGCGTCCGACACGATGTGGTGGACCGCCTTCATGATGACCCAGCGGCCCGGCGCACGCTTGAAGAGGCGGAACCGCACCAGCGGATCGCGTTCGAGGTCGTACGGCTCGCGGTACTCGCGGATGATCGTTTGCCGGATCTCCTCCCACTCCTGGCCCTGGACGTCGAAGAGGGCGAGGTCGGGCTCCGCCCCGGACGTCGTCCGCTGCACCGGCTGTCCTTCCTCCAGATGGAAGTTGGTGCGCAGCGCGGGGTGCCGGGCGATGAGCCGGCGCACGGCCTCGAACATCAGGTCCGGCTCGATCTCGGCGCGCACCTCCACCGCACCGCCGATGTTGTACGCGTACCCCTCCGGGTTGAGCTGCTTGAGGAACCAGAGAGCCTTCTGGTTCTGGGTCAGCGGGTGACTGCGCTCGTCGGTGAAGACCTCCACGGCGCTCGCCGCCTCACCGTCCCCGGCGGCGTCCGCCGCCACGCGCGCCAGCAGCCCCTCGTACAACTGGTCGGCGAGCTGGCCGACCGGGGTACCGCTCAGCAGGGCGACCACCGGCAGCGCGATGCCGAGATCGGCCTGCACCCGGGCACGGAGCTCCATCGCGAGCAGCGAGTCGAGCCCCAGGCCACCGAGCCCGCCGGACGGGTCGATCTCCTCCTGCGCCGTACGCAGCACGGTGGCGGTGAGCGAGACGAACCGCTCGACCACCAGGGCGCGGCGCTCCGCCTCGCCGGCGCGCCGGAAGGTGTCGAGGAAGCCGTTGCCCTCCTCCGCCACCTGGTCACGGGCGGTCGCGGCGAGTTCGGAGACCAGCGGGGGAGGCGCGTCGTACCAGGCAAGGAACGTCGGCCAGTCGACGACCGTCGCCACCAGCAGCTGGGCCCGGTCCTGCCCGATGACCCGCTCCAGCACACTCATCCCGGCGTCCGGGGACAACGAGCTCATGCCCCGGCTGTGCAGATAGTGGTCGACCAGCCCGAGCTCCTCGATCATGCCGGTCGCCCACGGACCCCAGTCCAGACTCAGCGCGGGCAGCCCCTCGGCACGTCGCCGGTGCGCCAGCGCGTCCAGGAAGGCGTTGCCGGCCGCGTAGTTGGTCTGGCCGGCGGTCGTCAGCAGCGAGGCGATCGAGGCGAACAGCACGAAGTGGTCCAGCGGCTCGTCCCGCAGATGCCGGTCGAGCAGGTACGCGCCCATGACCTTCGGGTCGAGCACCGTGTCGAAGGTGGTCCGGTCCATCTCCGCGACGAGCGTGTCGCGCACCTGCCCGGCGAGGTGGAACACGCCGCGCACCGGGGCGCCGCCCCGGCGTCGGTACGCGTCGAGCCAGCCGGTGAGCGCGTCCTCGTCGGTCACGTCCACCTGCGCCAGGACCGGCTGCGCGCCCAGGGCCTCCAGCTCACGGAGGAGCGCGACGGCCCGGCCGGCGGCGGTGTCCGGGCCGGCCGCGGCCCACTCCCGGCGCGGCGGGACAGGGGTGCGGCCCATCAGGATCAGCCGGCGGGCGCCACGCTTCACGAGGGTGCGGCAGAGGAGCCGCCCCAGCGCCCCGAACGCGCCGGTGACCAGATAGCTCCCGTCCGCGCGCAGCCTCAGCGGCAGCGGTCTGGTCAGGCCTTCGGCGGGGCGCAGGCGGCTGGTCGCGCGGCGCTCGCCCCGCAGGCCGATCTCCTCCTCGTCGTCGGTCAGGAACTCACGCAGCAGGGCCTCGGCGTCGGCGCGGAGACCGGGCGCGCCGGGTTCGCGCGCCGGGTCCAGGTCGATCAGCTTGCCGCGGTGCCCGACCAGCTCCTGGTGGCGCAGCACCCGGGTGACGCCCCAGGCCGGAGCCGCGAGCGGCTCGACCGTCTCGTCCGGGGACACGGGCTGCGCGCCCCGGGTGACGACGTGCAGACGGCCGCCGGTGCGCCGGGCGGCGAGAATCCGGGCGAGTGCGACGAGGGAGTAGGCGCCGGTTCCGGCCGCCCGTGCCAGGCCCTTGCGCTCGCAGGCAGGGAGCTCCGGCAGGTCGAGGTTCCACAGGTGGACGACGGTGCCGCCGAAGGGCGTGCCGTCCCGGTCCAGGTCGGCGAAGAGCCGTTCCAGATGCTCGGCGGACTCCGGTGCGACGGCGAACTCGCCGTCCCGGACCGGCCGCCCCCGCGACGTGTCCGCCCGCACCACACGGCAGCGGTCGCCCCGCGCGGTCACCAGATCGGCGAAGGCGTCCCCGAGGCCGCCGCCGTCCGCGAGGACCAGCCAGTCCTGCCCGTCGGCTCCTGCCGCGGGGGAGCCGTCCGCGGGGGCCCCGGCCCACGGGCGGTCGATCCAGGCGGGTTCGGCGAGCCAGGAGTCGATGGTGCTCCGGGAGACCGCGGCCGACGCCTTCTCCACGTCGGCCGCGCGGAACCCGCGTAAAACCCCGAGGGCCGTGCCGTCCTCGGCGTACAACGCGAGGTCGCCGACGAGTTCGTCGCCGTCGCTGCGCGACACCGTGCCGTGGACCCAGAGCGGCCCGTCGCCGACGGGGGAGAGGCTCATCTCGTCGAGCGAGAGCGGCAGCCGGATGCCGGTGCCGGGCGGGGACGTCTCCGCCGCCAGGATCCGGGGCGTCAGCAGGCTCTGGAAGCAGGCGTCCAGCAGGGTGGGATGGATGTGGTGTCGGGAGGCGCCGTCGCCGGTCTCCGCCGTCGGGCCGATCCGGGCCAGCACTTCGCCGGTGCCGATCCAGACCTCCTGGATGGCTTGGAAGGCGGGGCCGTAGTGGTAGCCGAGGGTGGCCAGTCCGGCGTAGCACTCCTCGGCGCCGAGCCTGTGCGTACTCCGTCCTCGGACTGCGTCGGTGTCCAACGGCGGTCCGGCCGAGCGGCGCTGCGCGGAGCGCACCACTCCGCTCGCGTGCACGGCGCGCTCCGCGTCCGGGCCGGCGGGGACGGAAGCGATCGTGAAGTCCCCGTCCTCCAGGGACACGGAGAGCTGGACGGTCCTCGCCTCGTCCTCCGTGAGGAAGAGCGCCTTGCGCAGGTCGATGTCGGCGAGCACCACGTGGGTGCCCCCGGTGAGGGCTCGTACCGCCTGCACCGCCATCTCCAGATAGCCGGCGGCGGGGAAGACCACGGTGTCCTGGATGCGGTGGTCGGCGAGGTACGGCAGGGTCTCGGTGTCGAGCCGGGACTGCCAGGTGGGTTCGGCATGGCCGGTACGGCGCCCCAGCAGCGGGTGGTCGAGCAGGCCGAGCCTGACCCGGGCGACGGAGCCCGGCTCCGTCCAGTGGCGGTCGCGCCGCCAGGGGTAGCGGGGCAGCGGGACGGTCTCACCGGCGGGGTGGAGTACGTCCCACGCGATGGGGACGCCGAGGTTGTGCAGGGTGGCGAGGGAGAGGGCGAAGCGCTCGTTCTCGTCCTCCGCGCGGCGGACCGAGGGTACGGAGACGGCCGTCCGGCCACCGGCCTCCAGGCATTCGCGGATCGCGTGCCCGAGGACCGGGTGCGGGCCCACCTCCAGGAAGAGCCGGTAGCCGTCGTCGGCGAGCCGGTCCACGGCGGCGCGGAAACGCACCCGGTCGCGGACGTTCTTCCACCAGTACCCCGCGTCCAGCTCGGTTCCCTCGGCGACCCCGTCCAGACCGGTGAGGTAGAGGGGGACACGCGCCGGGCGGGGCGTGAGGTCGGCCAGGGATTCCAGCAGCTCGTCCTTGATCCGGTCCATCGCGGCGCTGTGGTAGGGGACTTCGACCGCCAGGAACTTCACGAAGACCTCTTCGGCCCTGAGCGACTCCGCCAGCTCGGTCAGCGCCTCCTCGCCCCCGGCGAGGGTGACGGATGCCGGGCTGTTGACGGCCGCCACCGAGATCCGTGGTCCGAAGGGCCGCAACCGCCGCTCCGCCTCGTCCTCGGGCAGACCGACGGCGAGCATGGTGCCCGCCCCGGCCAGGGTGTGCTGGAGGCGGCTGCGGTGCACGGCGACCGCGACCGCGTCCTCCAGGGAGTAGACGCCCGCCTCGTAGAAGGCCGCGATCTCCCCGGTGCTGTGCCCCACGACCGCGTCGGGGCGCACGCCGTACGAACGCCACAGGGCCGCCAGCCCGATCTGCACCGCGAAGTTGGCCGGCTGGGCCAGCCACGTCTCCGCCATCCGGGACCGGTCCTCGTCGGCCGTCATCTCGTCGAGGAGGGACCAGCCCGCGATCCTCCTGATCTCCCGGTCGCACGCGGCGACCGTGTCCCGGAACACGGGCTCGCTCGCCAGCAGTCCGCGTCCCATGCCCCACCACTGCGGTCCCATGCCGGTGAACACCTGGACCAGGCGCCGGTCCTGGGGGTCCAGCTGCTTCGACTGGACCACCCGGGGGTGCGCTTCGCCCCTGAGGTACGCGGCCAGGGCCTGGTCCAACGACTCCCGGGAGGAGTGGACCACGGAGAGCCGGGACTCCAGGTGCTGGCGCCGGTGTGCCAGGGTGTGGCCGAGGTCCGCGAGGGAGACCGCCGGGCCCCGCTCGCCCGCGAGTTCACCGCGGACGCCCTCCGCGATCCGCACGAGCGCGTCGGGATGCCGCGAGGTCAGCGGGAGGATGTTCCAGCCGCGCTCCGGTGCGGGCGGCACCGGGTGGCCGGGGGCACGCTCCGGTGCCTCCTCCAGCACGAGGTGCGCGTTGGTGCCGCCGAAGCCGAAGGAGTTCACACCGGCCCGCGCCGGTCCCTCGTGCGCGGGCCACGGGGTGACCCGGTCGGGGATCTCGTACGGCGAGGAGTCCCGGTCGATGGCGGGGTTGACACGTTCGAGATTGATGTGCGGCGGGATGGTGCGGTGCTTGAGCGAGAGGGCCGTCTTGATCAGCCCGGCGATTCCGGCGGCCGACTCGGTGTGCCCGATGTTCGCCTTCACGGAACCGACGTAGCAAGGAGCGCCCGGGGCACGCCCGATGGCGAGGGCGCGCGAGAGCGCGTTGGCCTCGATCGGGTCGCCCACGGGCGTGGAGGTGCCGTGCGCCTCCATGTACTGAAGGTCGCCCGGGGTGATGCCGGCCTCGGCGCAGACCTGCCGCACGAGGGAGACCTGGGCTTCCCCGTTGGGCACGGTTATGCCATTGGTCCGGCCGTCCTGATTGACCCCGCTGCCCAGGACCACCGCATGGATCGGGTCCCCGTCGCGCACCGCGTCCTCCAGGCGCTTCAGCGCCACCAGACCGACCCCTTCGGCGCGTACGTATCCGTCCGCCCGGGCGTCGAAGGTGCGGGAACGGCCCTCGGACGACAGGAACCCGCCCTTGGACTCCGCCACGGTGTACTGCGGCGCCATGTGCAGCAGCACCCCGCCCGCGAGCGCCAGATCGCTCTCCCCGCGCTTCAGGCTCTGGCAGGCCAGGTGCACCGCGACCAGGGAGGAGCTGCACGCGGTGTCGACGGAGAGGCTGGGGCCCCGGAAGTCGAAGGCGTGCGAGATCCGGTTGGAGACCATCGTCATCATGGTGCCGGTCGCGGTGTGGGCCGCGAGCGTCTCGAAGCTCAGGTCCGAGAACTGCAGGATCTTGTAGTCGAGCGTGAACGCGCCGACGTACACGGCGGTGTTGCTGCCCGCCAGATCCGCCGGCCGCTGGCCGCCGTCCTCAAGGGCCTCCCAGGCCACCTCCAGGAGCTTGCGCTGCTGGGGGTCCATGTGGTCGGCCTCACGACGGCTGATGCCGAAGAAGGCGGGTTCGAACTCGTCGAAGCCGTCGATGTATCCGCCCCGCCCGCCCACCAGCCGGCCGGGCTTGTCCCGGTGACCGCTCCGGTGGGTCGTGACGTCGTAGCGGTCCGGCGGCGTGGGGGTGACGCAGTCCTTGCCGTCCAACAGGTTCTGCCAGAAAGCGCGGTGGTCCGAAGCTCCGCCGGGCAAGCGGCAGCCGATGCCGATGATCGCGATTTTGCCCGTGGAAACCTCGTTGGTCGCGTCAGCCAAGTTCGCACACTCCTCATCAAGTGGTCGCGCTGCCAAGGGCGGCGCCCGAGTCAGCGGTGCGGGGCCGAAAGGCCCGTTCAGGCGATGCCGTCCCCGGGCCGCTTCGCGCGGCGCCACGGACGGAAGAGACTGCCGAGGATCTCGCCGGTCCCGGGAAACGAGGTGGGATCGCTGAGCCCGACCGCGACCGGCTCACGGCCGGGACGCCAGGTGAAACTTCCGAAGAGGTGGTCCCAGCAGGACAGGTCGGAGCCGTAGTGGCCCGCTTCGGCGAGGTCCGTGCTGTGGTGCAGGCGGTGCTGTTCGGGGCTCGCCAGGACGTGGTTGAGCCGGCCGATCCGTACGTCGATGTTGGCGTGGACGAAGTAGCCCTGTGCGGCGACGAAGAGTCCCGATGCGAGCACGGAGCGCTGGGAGAATCCGGCGAGCGCCAGGGTGAGTTGCACGACGCCCTGGGCAAGGACGATGTCGAGGACGTGGTTGACGCCGTTGTTGGCGACGTTGACCTTCTGCGGGACGTGGTGGACCCCGTGCAGCCGCCACAGAACCGGGTTGGTGTGCCCCAGCCGGTGGACCAGATAGCCGGCGAGCGAACCGCTCAGCAGCGCGGCCGGTATCTCGGCCCCCAGGGGCAGCGTCGGGTCGGCCGGCGAGATTTTTCCCACCGCCGTCGTGACCGCGAACTGAGCCAGCGCGCTCCCTGCCATGGTCAGCAGGAAATAGACGCCGTACCAACGCCATTCCGCGCCGTCGGGGTGCCAGTCGCGCCGGTGCGGAATCAGTCTTTCGAGGACGGTGAGATAGATCAGGGTGCCGACGAGGAAAAGAGGACTCACTCGTTCGGGATTCCAGTCCAGCACCAGTGACGCCGTCACCACCAGCAGGGTGGCCGTCAGCAGTGCGGGATAGGCGAGGGAGCGGAGAATGCGCCGTCCGAGCGGAAGAGCGGTGGACTGCGGCGGGGTCGCTGTGGGGCGGACGGTGTCATCGGTGGTTCGTTCGTTCTCGTGCACCTGAATTCCTCCGTAGGAATGCGGAATCAGCCTCGGGGCCTGCGCCATTGCAGGTGGATGGGGCCGTCGAATGCATGCGGAGTCTCAGGGGGCGTACGAGTGGGTGCGCTGTGGTCTGTGGTGGCGCCCGTGCGAAGTCGGCGACATGGGCGGCGGAAAGGAATTCCCGCGGATTCGGAGACCGGTGTGGTCGCCTCTCCTTTTTCGCCCTGTGCAAGCTCGGTTGATTCTTTTCCGCTTCCTGCGGATTCAATCCTCGACCGACGATGAATTGAGCTGGTCCCCCGGAGTGCCGTAGTCGGCCTCACGGTCATTGAACAGGGAGTCCGGTCGGTGTGGAATAGGGTTCCGGTTACTGTCGCCGATGTGAGTGACTTAGTCATGTTGGCGTTCTTATGCAGTATTCGGAACATCATTTTTATGGGTGGTCCGGGAATGGGGGTGCGCCGCAGCGAGACCGCCGTCGGCGCCGGGAAGGACGCTGCCCGCGGTCGTGGGGAAAGCCGCTGCCCGCGGTCGTGGGGCGCGCGGGGAGGAACCGGGGGCGCCACCGGGTCTCCCGTGCACCGCCGTCACCCGTGCGGGCCGCCCGGGAGGCTTCCGGCGTGCGGCTGCCCCAGACTCGGAGGCACCGATGATCTTCAGTCCCCTGTCCGGGTGACGGGCCGCGGAAGGTGAGGCGCCGAGAGCCCTCGGAAAGGGGCGGACGCATGGCCGGATCCAGGAAACAGCCGGGAGGGCGGCCCCGGCGCGACACCCAGGCCGTGGACCGCATGATGCGCACGGTCGTCCGCCGCCGCAAGAAGTCGTTCCGGCCCGAGGACGTCACCGTCACCGACCCGCCGAAGGTGCGCCGGGCGGTCACGGCCGCCGCACTCGGCAACACCATGGAGTGGTTCGACTTCGGTGTCTACGCCTATCTGGCCGGAACGCTGGGCAAGGTGTTCTTCCCGTCCAGCTCGCCCGGAGCCCAGGTGGTGTCGACCTTCGCCACCTTCGCCGCGGCGTTCCTGGTACGACCGCTCGGCGGGCTGGTCTTCGGTCCGCTCGGGGACCGGGTGGGACGGCAGAAGGTCCTCGCGCTCACCATGATCATGATGGCGGCGAGCACCTTCGCCGTCGGTTTCCTCCCCACCTACGCGGCGGTCGGCTTCGCGGCCCCCCTGCTGCTCCTGGTGTGCCGGCTCGTGCAGGGCTTCTCCACAGGTGGGGAGTACGCCGGAGCGACCACGTACATCGCCGAATACGCCCCCGACAAACGGCGCGGCTTCCTCGGCAGCTGGCTGGACTTCGGCACCTTCGTCGGATACTCGCTCGGCTCCGGCCTGGTCACCGTGCTCACCGCCGTCCTCGGTACCGACGGGCTCACGGACTGGGGCTGGCGCATCCCCTTCTACGTCGCCGGTCCCCTGGGACTGATCGGCCTCTACATGCGCATGAAGCTGGAGGAGACCCCCGTCTTCCAGCGGCAGGAGGAGGAACAGGCCGAGCTCCTGGCGGAGGCCGACCCGGTGGAAGAGGCCAGGCAGTCGGGCAAGGGCAGGCTCAAGGAGATCTTCACCGAGCACTGGGAGGCCGTGCTGATCTGCATGGGCCTGGTGCTCCTCTACAACGTCACCAACTACATGGTCACGTCCTACCTCCCGACCTACATGTCCGAGACCCTCGGCGAACCCGAGACCACCTCGCAACTGCTCGTCCTCGGCACCATGCTGCTGGTCGTCCTGACCATCACCACCGTGGGCCGCAGCTCCGACCGGTGGGGCCGCCGTCCGGTGTTCATGGCGGGAAGCGTGGCGCTGGTGGCGCTCTCCATCCCGGCGTTCCTGCTGATCCGGCAGGGCGGAATCCTGCTCCCGGCCTTCGGCTGCGTGATCCTCGGCCTGCTGCTCGTCTGCTTCGCCGGAACCTCGGCCTCCACCCTTCCGGCGCTCTTCCCCACCCGCATCCGGTACGGCGCGCTCTCGATCGCCTTCAACATCTCCGTTTCGCTCTTCGGCGGAACCACCCCGCTGTTCGCCGCCGGGCTCGTGGAGGCCACCGGCAACGACATGGTGCCCGCCTACTACCTGATGGTGGCGGGCGTCATCGGGCTGATCTCCACCTTCTTCCTGCACGAGACGGCCGGTCGCCCGCTGCGTGGCTCGGGGCCCATGGTCGAGACACGCCAGCAGGCGCACCGGCTGGTCTCGGCCAGCCGCACCACCGCGGGGCGGCAGGCGCGCGACGTCTGGTTCCGGCTGCGCCACGGGCGGAAACGGGGCTGACGAGCGGGAGCGGGCGGTCCCCGGCGCCCGCGCGGCCGGGGACGTGGCCTTTCATGCGTGGCGGACGAGCGCGTAGGCAGCGGTCCCCCTCAGGCGCGGCGGACGAGCCGCAGATAGCGGTCCCAGTCCCAGAGCGGACCGGGGTCGGTGTGGTCCGTCCCCGGCACCTGGTAGTGACCGATGATGTGCGTACGGTCCCTGGGAATGCCGTGGCGGTCGCAGATGTCCGCGGTGAGCAGCGCCGACCGCTCGTACATGGCGGCGGTGAAGTACTCCGGCCGGTCCACCCAGCCTTCGTGCTCGATGCCGACGGAACGGACGTTCTCGTCCCAGTTGCCCGCGTGCCAGGCGATGTCCCGCTCGGGGACGCACTGGGCGGTGTAACCGTCGCCGGACCGCACGACGTAGTGGACCGACACCTTCTTCGCCGGGTCCTGGAAGATGCCGAGCGTCTGCGTGAACGTCTGCTGGGTGACGTGGACGACCACCCGGTCGACCCGCCGGGGCGAGGTGCCCGCGGGCACGGTGTAGTTGGCGGCCGAGGCGGGTGCCCAGCGGGCCAGCGCGCTGTCCGTCCCCGCCGAGGGCGCGTCCACCCCGCGCACCGGGGCCGGCAGGAGCAGGCCCGCCGCTGTGCCGGCCGCCGCCTGGAGAATCCTTCTGCGGTGCATCGGTGCTCTCCAGGTGACGGGTACGGATCACGGGCGGCGCGCACCGGGACCGCCTTCGGCGGGTGCGCCCCGACACGAACGACGAGGTGAACGGCCGTTCGGTTCCCCGCGAGGCCGCCCGCCGCCCACCGGCGGCCGGGTCTCCCGCACGGGCCCGTACGGGGGACAGCACCACCGTGGAAGCAGGGGGAAGACCCCCTGCTCATCGGGATGGTGGCGTCATGGCTGCCGGATGTCCCGGCTCATTACGTTTCTTCGGGTAGGCGCACCCGTCCAGAGAGCTGGAGATGCCATGCCCCAGGCGACCACCGCCACCACCGACCCGTCCGGAGCGCGGAGCGCGACCGCCGCCCCGCCCTCCCCGGACACGGACGGCGACCGGCCCGCCGCGCAGGCCGTGCCCGCCCGCCGGGGTCCCACCGAAGGCGCCCCCGGCGGCAGCGACTTCGCGCCGCTCCTGAAGGCCGTCAAGGGACAGGGGCTGCTGGACCGCCGCACCGGCTGGTACGCGGCGGGCATCGCCGGTAACGCGCTCGGTCTGGCCGCGGTCGCCACCGGCATCGAACTCCTCGGCGACACCTGGTGGACGCTGCTCCTCGCGGTGCCGCTGGCCGTCCTGTGGACCCGTACCGCCTTCCTCGGACACGACGCGGGGCACGCCCAGATCACCGGGAACCGCAGGGCGAGCCGGATCATCGGCCTCGTCCACGGGAACCTGCTCCTCGGCATGAACGAGGCGTGGTGGAACGACAAGCACGTCCGGCACCACGCCAACCCCAACCACATCGACAAGGACCCCGACGTCGGTGTGGGTGCCCTGGTCTGGACCCAGAAGCAGGCGGCCCGGCGGGAAGGCTTCGCCCGGTGGCTCACCCGCCACCAGGCACGCCTCTTCTTCCCCCTGCTGCTGCTGGAGGGCATCGCGCTGAAGGTCTCCGGCTTCCAGTTCCTGCGCCGGCAGCCCGGCCGCGATGCTGTGGTGTCCGGGCTGCTCATGGCCGCCCACCTCGCGCTCTGGGCGACGCTGTTCCTCACCGCCATGCCGGTCGGAAAAGCGGTCGTCTTCGCGCTGGTGCTCCACGCGCTCTTCGGGCTGCACCTGGGGATGGCCTTCGCCCCGAACCACAAGGGCATGGAGATGCCCGATCCGGACGGCGACCGCTGGGGCCACCTGCAGCGCCAGGTCCTCACCTCGCGCAACGTGCGGGGCGCCGTCCTCACCGACTGGTTCCTCGGCGGGCTGAACTACCAGATAGAGCACCATCTCTTCCCGAGCATGCCGCGCCCCCACCTGCGCCTCGCCCAGCCGCTGGTCAGGGAGTACTGCCGCCGGATCGGGATGCCGTACACGGAGACGGGGCTCGTGGAGTCCTACCGGCAGGGCCTGTCCCACATGCACGAGGTGGGCGCCCCGCTGCGGTAGGCCGTGTGTCGAAAGTGGCGTCGGCCGCCCGGAGGGCGGGTCCGGCGGCGTCCGGTGCGTGCGATCGCAAGGCGGAGGGTCGCCCCGATACTGGATGTATCGGGGTGATCCCGACAACGCGGCGAGCGTGCGTGCCGGGCGTCGCCGGACAGGCGGGACTTTCGACACACGGCCTAGGCCCGGCGGCGGGAACCGTACGCGTCGTGACGGCGTTGTCATGGATGAAGCGGCTGCGTGCCGCGGAGGAGGCACCATCATGTCGAACGGTGCGAAGATCGCCATCGGGGGAGTTGTCGTGGCAGCCGTCCTGATCCCGTTCATCGGGTTCTGGTGGGCTCTCGTGGTGCTGATCGGGGTGCCCGCCGCGGGCTATCTGCTGCTCGATCCCTCGCAGCGGCGCAGGATCCGACGGATACGACGCAAGGAGATGGGACGCTGAACGGCACAGTCGTGGCGGTGAGCCGCAGCGGTGAGTACACCTTCACCAAACCGGTCCGGCAGAGCATCACGCTCCTCGCCGGACACGGCGTCGAAGGCGACGTCCACGCGGGCGTCACCGTCAAGCACCGCAGCAGGGTCGCCCAGGACCCCACCCAGCCCAACCTCCGCCAGGTCCACCTGATCCAGCAGGAGCTCTTCGACGAACTGCGCGCCGACGGTTTCGACCTGGCCCCCGGAGACCTCGGGGAGAACGTCACCACGCGCGGCCTGGACCTGCTCGCCCTGCCGGTGGGCACCCTGCTCCACCTGGGGGACCAGGCCGTCGTCGAGGTCACCGGCCTGCGCAATCCGTGCCTCCAGATCGACGCCTTCCGGAGCGGACTGCTCAAGCGCGTCGTCGGGCGCGACGAAGCGGGACGCGTGGTCCGCAGGGCCGGAATCATGGGAGTGGTGGTGGACGGCGGGCCCGTGGGCGCCGGAGACACGGTCCGGGCCGAGCTCCCCGTCGGGCCGCACAAGGCCCTCGACCGCGTCTGACCCCGGGGCCCCGCGTCCCGGGGCCCCGCGCTGAGGGGCGTACCGGGTTCGCGGAGGGGGTCTCACGCGGGCCGGGTGGCCAGCGCGTCGAGTGCGGCCAGGAGCCCGAGCAGCTGCGTACCGCGTCGCACGTGCAGGACCTCGCCCGGCTCGTCGTCCAGCAGGACGAAGGCCATGTCGTCGGTCCGGGCCACCAGGGACCAGCCGGGCCCGTCGACCCGCAGCGTCCGGACGTCGGCGGAGGCGAAGGAGGACCTGACGCGTCCCGGCGGCGGAGGCGAGTCCAGATAGTCGCGCGCCTCCTCCAGCGCCCTGCGCACGCCGGGGTGCCCCTTCTTTCCCGGACTCTCCTCCCGGGCCGCGCCCTCTCCGGGGCCGGGGGCCGCGCCGTCGACCTGTTCGCGCCACGACGCCCATCGCGCGGCGATCTGGTCCGCCCCCATCCGCCGCTGCTCCGGTCCCCAGTCGCTCTCCGAAGGAGGCGTCAGGAGGAGCGCTCCGTCGTCCGCGGCGGGCTCCGGGTCGTGGGGTGCGGGCACCCCGGGCGCGGCGACCGCGAGGGCGAGGGGCCAGCCCGGCAGTGCGCAGACGACCGTGCGGTCGTCGGGCGAGAGCTCGTACGCGATGCCGCAGTCCCAGGCGGCTATGGCACCGGCGACCGTGGTGGCGTCCTCGGTCACCACGGTCCAGCGGGCACCCGCGCCGTCCTGCCCGAGCACGAGGCCGTAACCCTCCTCGTAGGGTTCGAGGGAGAGCGAGCGGCACGCGGCGGGGTAGTCGTCGCCCAGCACGGTGGGGAAGTTCGCGGGGGTCAGCAGGAGCGCGGTCAGCACGTACAGCGTGTCGTCGTCGGGTGTGATCGTGTCGTCCGTCCCGGCCACGGTGTCCTCCTCTTTGCTCGACACCCGTTCGTGGGATGCGTCGGCGCACCCTAACCACCCGGTAACCCCGCCGTCGAGGCCTCGCGCCGCAGGCGATCGCGGTCTTCGGAGCCGGCGCCCCTTCCACGAGCCGGGGCCGGGCGTTTTCCCTCACCCCTACAGTGGAGCTCCGGACCGACGGAGGGGACGCGGGCATGAAGAGGTTCGACCGGCTGAGGGAGATCCGGAGTCTCGACCCCGAACGGGACTTCCTCCGGATCTACCGCCTGTCCGTCACACTCGAATTCCCCTGGGACGTCACCCGCGCCCTCGAACTCGCCCTGTACCGCACCTACGCCGTGCCCAGCATCGGCCGGCTGCTGGCGACGACGGCGGAACTGACGGACCGTTCCCAGAAGCGCTACGACGACACGGCGCTCCTGCTCGACGCCGTCGTGGAGCACGGCTTCGACTCCGCGGAAGGCCGTACGGCCCTCCGGCGGATCAACGCGATGCACCGCAGCTACGACATCGGCAACGACGACATGCGCTACGTGCTCTGCACCTTCGTCGTGGTCCCCAAGCGCTGGCTGGACGCGTACGGCTGGCGCGCGCTGTCCGCCCACGAACGCCAGGCCTACGCGGTCTACTACCGCACGCTCGGCGCCCATATGGGGATCAAGGACCTGCCTCGCACCTTCGAGGAGTTCGAGGAGACCCTCGACGCGTACGAGAGGGCCCACTTCGGGTGGGACGAGGGGGCGAGGAAGGTCTCCGACGCCACGCTGGGCCTGATGGCCTCGTGGTACCCGGCGCCGCTGGCACCGCTGGTGCGCGGGGCGAGTCTCGCGCTCCTCGACGACGCGCTGACCGACGCCTTCCGCTACCGGCGTCCGAGCGCCCTCGCACGCGGTCTGACCAGAGGCGCGCTGCGCCTGCGGGCGCGGGCGGTCCGGCTCCTTCCGCCGCGGTCCGCGCCGCGCTTCGCCCGCCAGAACCCGGAGATCAAGGGCTATCCGGACGGGTACGAGGTAGCCGCGCTCGGCACCTTCCCCACACCGGGGGTCCGGGGGTGCCCGGTGCCGCACGGCCGCGCGTCGGACGGCGCCGTGGCCGATTGACGCCGCGTGCGGAGCGGCGTCCGCGTACGCGTCTGTGCTCACCGTTCCTGTGGACGTGTGGACACGCGGACTGTGGTCATGTGGACATGCGGGTATCGGAACCTCTGGGTACGGGGACATCCGGGCGTGACAGCGGGTCGGTGGCCGGAACGGGGCTGTGGGAGGAGTGAGTTCGCGGCGGGCCGGGAAGACTTCCCCGAGCCGCGTGAAGTGGGGATGCCCCGCGCGGCGCGTTCGGTTTTGGCGGGTTCATGGCGACAATCCCTGTGCCCGTCCGCTGGCTTTGGGCGACAGATTCAGCCACTCTCCGATCGGTTCGGAACGGCGATCCGTCATATTCCGTGAGTTTCGAAGTGTGTCCCCGGCAGGCACCTCCCACCGGGCTAGCGTCCCCGACTTATGGGACACCTGGACCACGCAACCTTCGGCTGGCTGACACCCGTGCTGTCGTACGTGATGGCATCGATCGGCGCCGCCCTCGGACTCCGATGCACCATGCGCGCGCTGCACACCACCGGCCGTTCGCGGCGCAACTGGCTGCTCACCGCGGCATCCGCCCTCGGCACCGGCATCTGGACGATGCACTTCGTCGCCATGCTCGGCTTCGGGGTCACCGGCACCGACATCCGCTACGACGTGGGCCTCACCCTGTTCAGCCTGATCGTGGCCATGGTGGTCGTCGGGATCGGTGTCTTCGCGGTGGGCCACGGCCGTAACCGCGAACGGGCCCTGCTGACCGGCGGTCTCACCACCGGGGTCGGCGTCGCGAGCATGCACTACCTCGGCATGGCCGCCATCCACCTGCACGGTGAGGTCCACTACAACCCCGCCATGATCGCGGTCTCCGTGGTGATCGCGGTCGTCGCCGCCACCGCGGCCCTCTGGGCGGCCCTCAACATCCACACCCCCGGAGCCGTCGCGCTCGCCTCCCTCGTGATGGGCGCCGCCGTCAGTTCCATGCACTACACAGGCATGCTCGCGGTCGGCGTCGAAGTCGCCCCGTCCGCCGCGCCCCTGACCGGGGCCACGGCCACCCAGTTCATCTTCCCGCTCACCGTCGGGCTCGGTTCCTACCTCTTCCTCACCTCGGCGTTCGTCGCGCTCTCTCCCACGGCGCGGGACGCCGGCACCGAGACCGACGCCTACGTGTCCGCGTCGGCCGAACGCGCCCGGCACACCGACCGGCTCACCACGCCAGGCGGCCCCTCCGCGGCGACCACAACCCGCTGACCGCCGCCGTACCCGCCCCCGACCACCCCTTTCCCGACCGGAACGAGGAGGCCATGCGCCCACTCCGTACGACCCAGGCGCCCGGCGCCCAGGACGACCGGCCCATACCCCCGGTACGCGGCCGGCGCGCGCACGCGGGGCCCCCGGCCGACGAGCGCGTCGTGCTCGGCTCCCGGTCGCGGCGCCCGCAGGACCCGTCAGGGCGCCGGCGCACCTGGTCCTTGCGGCCCCGAACCGTACGCGCCAAGGTCCTCGCCCTGCTGATGGTGCCGGTGGTGTCCCTGCTCGCCCTGTGGGGGCTCGCGACCGTCACCACCGCCCAGGAGGTGGCACGGCTGCGCCAGGCGGAGCAGGTGGACACCACGGTGCGCACCCCGGTCCGGCAGGCCGTCGACGCGCTCCAGGCCGAACGGAAGGCGGCGCTCGTCCAGGCGGCGGCACCGGGCGAGGCCGCTGCCGCGGCGCTGCGGAACCGTGCCGCCCGCACCGACGCGGCGCTCGACCGGCTCCGGATGGGCGAGGGCCACACGGTGGCGGACACCGGAAGCCTGCCGGCCGGTCTCGCCACCCGCATGGACGTCTTCCTCTCCCGCGCCGACGGGCTCGGCGCCCTGCGCGGACGCCTCCGCGCCTCCGCGGACGCCGCCGCGAACAGCGACATCGACCGGGACAACGCCTACCTCGCGTACACCGACGCCATCGGCGCCGCCTTCGGGGTGCTCGGAGCGCTCACCGGAGTCCAGGACACCGAAGTCGGCCCCGAGGCGCGCGTCCTGCTCGAACTCGGCAGGGCGGACGAGATGCTGGCCCGCGAGGACGTCCTCCTCGCCGTGGCCGCCCGCACCGGCACGCTCGACGGCCGGGCCCTGCTCCGGTTCACGGGAGCGGTCGAGGCACGGCGCTCCTTCACCGAGACCGCGGCGGCCGACCTGCCTTCCGCCGAACGCGATGCCTGGCAGGACCTCGCCGCGGACAGCACCTACCGCGCCGTGGAGAGCGCCGAGGACGCGGTACTCGCCGCGCGGCCCGGGACCGAGGCCGCCCGTGCGGTGCCGGCCGAAGCCTGGGCCCTGGCGGGCGGCCCCGTCCTCACCCGGTTGCGCGCCGTCGAGGCCGCCGCGGCCGAGCGCGTGGCAGGCCGTTCGGACCCGCTGAGCAGCGGGCTGACGAGCCCCGACGGCGCGGCCGTCCTGTTCGGGTTCGCCGCCGTGGTCGCCGCGCTCGTCATCTCCGTCCGCATCGGCAGCGGGCTCGTCACGGAGCTGGTGAGCCTGCGCGACAGCGCCCTGGCCATCGCCCGCCGCGAACTGCCCCGCGCGATGGAGCGCCTGCGGGCGGGCGAGGAAATCGACGTGAAGGCCGAATCCCCGACGCGCAGACCGTCCCCGGACGAGATCGGCCAGGTCGGCGAGGCACTCGACACCGTGCACCGCGCCGCGCTCAGCGCCGCGGTCGAGCGCGCCGAACTCGCCAGCGGCATCGCCGGAGTCTTCGTCAACCTCGCCCGCCGCAGTCAGGTCCTGGTCCACCGCCAGCTGAACCTCCTGGACGGAATGGAACGGCGCGCCGACGACCCCAACGAGCTCGCCGACCTCTTCCGCCTCGATCACCTGACCACCCGCATGCGCCGGCACGCCGAGAGCCTGATCATCCTGTCCGGTGCCGCCCCCGGGCGGGCCTGGCGCAGGCCCGTACCGCTCACCCAGGTGGTCCGCGCGGCGGTCTCGGAGATCGAGGACTACGCCCGCGTGGAAGTGCGCCGCCTCGCCGACGTCTCCGTGACGGGCGCGGCGGTCGCCGACCTCACCCACCTGCTGGCCGAACTCGTCGAGAACGCCGCCCAGTTCTCGCCCCCGCACACCAAGGTGCGGATCACCGGCGAACCCGTCGGCAACGGGTACGCCATCGAGGTCGAGGACCGGGGCCTCGGTATGGGCGGGGAGCTCCTCGCCCAGGCCAACAAGCGCATCGAGCAGTCCGAGGCGCTCGACCTCTTCGACAGCGACCGGCTCGGGCTCTTCGTGGTGAGCCGCCTCTCCAACCGGCACCGGATCAAGGTGGGGCTCCGCGCCTCGCCGTACGGCGGCACCACCGCCGTGGTCCTGCTGCCGACCGCACTGCTGCACGACGAGGTGCCTCAGAACGCGGAGCCGGGCGCGCTCCCCCCGCACGCGGACCGTTCCCCGCAGGCCGCTCCCACCCCGCAGAACGCCGGTGGCGAGAAGTCCCTCCCGCGCGCGGCGGTCACCGACCGCGCGCACCGGGCGGCCTTCCCGCCGCCCGTCGCGGTCCCCGACCCCGACCCGGGCTCCGGCCCGGACTCCGAGGGGGCCGGGGCGACCGGAGGGCACACCGGCGGAGCGAGGCCCGCCCCGGTCACCGCCCTCCGGCGGCGGCCCCGCACCCCGTCGGCCGGGCGGACACCCGAGCGCGGCCACCCCCGCACCCCGTTCAGGCAGGCGGCGGCCGAACCGCCGGAGCGCGCGCCCCGCGCCGAGGGCGACGACGAGCTCCCCCGGCGCGTCCGGCAGGCGCACCTGGTGCCCCAGCTCCGCCAGGAACAGGCCCGGGCGCCGCAGGAGCAGCGGACCACGGGCGGCGGGGAACCCGCCGGGCGCACACCCGAACAGGTCCGGGACCGCATGACCGCCTACCGGGACGGATGGCGGCGCGGCAGCGGTGACGCACCGGCCCCGGTGGCCGTGCCCCCGCCGCCGACGGCGCCCCCCGCACCGGGCCCGGCGGCCCACCCCATCGACGTAGGAGACCCCGGATGATCGCGAACGGAAGGACGGAATTGAACCACCGCTCGGGCGAACTCGACTGGCTGCTGGACGACCTGGTGAAGCAGGTCGCGGAGGTACGGCATGCCGTCGTCCTCTCCGGCGACGGACTGGCGATCGGCGCCTCCAGCGTGCTCAGCCGTGAGGACGCCGAACACCTGGCCGCCGTCGCCTCCGGCTTCCACAGTCTGGCCAAAGGAGCAGGCCGCCACTTCGGGGCGGGTGGGGTGCGCCAGACCATGGTGGAGATGGACGACGGCTTCCTCTTCGTCGTCGCGGCCGGGGACGGATCCTGCCTGGCCGTGCTGAGTGACGCCGTGGCGGACATCGGCCTGGTCGCGTACGAGATGGCACGCCTCGTCAAACGGGTCGGCGAGCATCTGGGTACGCCGGCACGGCTCGCACAGCCCCCCGCCGCGGGCTGAGGGAGAAGGAGGAACGGTGCGAATGTCCGACGATCCCGACGCGGCGTACGGTGGCAAGGACCTGTACGGGTTCCACGATCCCTACCGGGACCGGGAGATGGGCACCGGCGCGGACGCCCTGCGCGGAAGCCAGTGGTACGACGCGGACGCGGGACCGCTGGTGCGCCCGTACGCCGTCACCGGAGGGCGGACGGAACCGGGCCCGAGCGGGGTGCGGTTCGACCTGATCGCCCTGGTCGTCGTCGACGGCGCGTCCGACCCCGACGCGGAGACGATGCTCGGTCCGGAACACCGGGCGCTGCTCGCCCTGTGCCAGGACGAGACCCAGTCGGTCGCGGAACTGGCCGCCGACGCCGATCTCCCGGTGGGCGTGGTGCGGGTGCTGCTGGGGGACCTGCTGGAGGGCGGTCACGTGTCGGTCTGCCGGCCCGTCCCGCCCGCCCGGTTGCCCGACGAGCGCATCCTGCGCGAGGTCATCGACGGACTGCGGGCGCTCTGACGGCGACACCGGGGAGCCCAGGACTCCCCGGTGGCCCATTGCCCGTCCGGGGACCGGGAGTCCCGGTGGCCCTTTGCGCGTCCGGGAGCCGTGCCGGCGGTCACTTCCGCACCCGGCGGATCTGGCCGAGCTCGTCGTTCATCGTCTCGAGGAAGCGGGCGACCGTGCGCAGTTCCGCCGCGTCGAACTGGCGCCGGGCCGCCTGGGTGCTGTCGGCCAGCGGCCGGAAGAAGTCGCGGGCCACCGCCATCGCCGCGGCGGCGTAGTGCAGGTGCACCACCCTGCGGTCGTTGCCGTCCCGGACGCGCCGGATGTGTCCGGTCCGCTCCAGCCGGTCGAGACAGGCCGTCACCGCGCCCGAGGTCAGGTTCAGCTGCTCCCGCAGCCGTCCGGGTGTCATGGCGGTGCCGGGCTCGCCGTAGTCCGCGTCGAGGATCGCGATGAGCGCCTGCACGTCAGTCGGGTGAAGGTCCTGCGCATGGGCGAATTCGTGTGCGATGCGGTTGAACTCGCTGTTCATCCGCCGCAGCAGCACGGCGAAGCTCTGGAGCCCGGCCGCGTCCTCGTCCGTGCCTCTGTCCGGGCCGCCCTCTGTGCTGCTCATGGGTCCAGGGTAATATCTCTCGATGATTGAGATAGTTGATCGTTGAGAGATATGTTCGGCCGCGTGTCGGGCCGTCGTACGCGCCCCGATCCGGGGAAGGTGTCCCGCCTCGCGGCATCGTCACGTCGTGGCGCTGCCACCTCGTGAGCCACTGTCCCTCTTCGTCCCAACTGTCACCTCGCAAGCCCGTCCCGTCGTTCCGAACGTGTCGACTCCTGGGGAAGCAATGACGTCCGCATCACGGCACCGCACTCTCCGATGGCTGGTGCCCGCAGTACTCGTCCTCGTCTGGCTCGGCATCGGGGGAGTGTTCGGCCCCTACGCGGGGAAACTCGGTGAGGTCTCCACCAACGACCAGGCCGCGTTCCTGCCGCGCAGCGCCGAATCGACCGAAGTCTCCGAGGAGCAGAAGGCCTTCCAGAAGTCCGGCACCGTGCCCGCCATCGTCGTCTGGACCGGCGACGACGGCACGCTCCCGGGCGGCGCGGCCGGGACCGCCACCCGCGCGCTCGCCTCGCTCCGGGGCACGCCCGGCGTCGAGGGAACCCCCACCCCCGCGCTCCCCTCCGAGGACGGCCGGGCGCTCGAAGGCATCGTCCAGCTCGAATCCGGCCTCGGCGACGCCCTGCCCGGCACACTCGACCGGGTGCGCGACGCCGCCCGGTCCGTGCCCGGGACCACCGTCGGCATCGCGGGACCCGCGGCGGCCCAGGCGGACCTCAAGGACGCCTTCGGCGGCATCGACGGTCTGCTCCTCGGCGTGGCCCTCATCGCCGTCCTCGTCATCCTTCTGCTGGTCTACCGCAGCCTGCTGCTGCCCTTCCTGATCATCATCAGCGCCGTGTTCGCCCTGGGGCTCGCCTGCGCGATCGTGTACGTCCTCGCCGACCACGGGGCCGTACGCGTCGACGGGCAGGTGCAGGGCATCCTCTCGATCCTCGTCATCGGCGCCTCCACGGACTACGCGCTGCTGCTCACCGCCCGGTTCAGGGAAGAGCTGACCCGGGGCGGCAGCCGCGCGGCAGCAGCACTCGCCGCCCTCCGGCGCTCGGCCGGAGCGATCACGGCGAGCGCGGCGACCGTGGCCCTCGGGCTTCTCGCGCTGCTGCTCAGCGATCTGACGAACAACCGGGCGCTGGGCCCGGTCGGCGCCATCGGGATCGTCTGCGCCGTGCTCTCCACGCTGACGTTCCTCCCCGCGGTCCTCGTGCTGACCGGCCGCGCCGCCTACTGGCCCGCCAAGCCCCGCCCCGCCGACGCCGCCACGGGCGGCCACGGCATCTGGCGGCGCGTCGCCGCCTTCGTGGACCGCGCCCCCCGCAAGGTCTGGGCCGGCACCTTGCTCGTCCTGGTGGCGTGCGCGCTCTTCGCACCCACGCTGAAGTCGCAGGGCGTGCCGCTGGACGAGACCTTTGTCAACGACGCGCCGTCGGTCTCCGCACAGGCCACGCTCAGCGAGCACTTCCCCGGAGGATCCGGAAACCCCGCCGTGATCATCGCCCGGGCCGACCGCACCGACCAGGTCGTGGCCGCCGCCCGGAGCACCGACGGGATCGCGGCCGTCACCCCGGTCACCGCGTCCGGGCGCCCCGGCGACGGCGCCCCCGTGGTCGTCGACGGGCGGGTACGGATCGACGCCACGCTGAAGGCCGAGGCGGACAGCGACGCCGCCAACGCGACGGTGAAGAGGCTGCGCGAGGCGGTCCACGCCGTTCCCGGCGCCGAGGCCGCCGTCGGGGGGTACTCCGCGCAGCGGCTCGACACCCAGACCACGGCGGCCCAGGACCGCGCGCTGATCGTGCCGGTGGTGCTCGCGATCATCCTGGTCATCCTGATGGCGCTGCTCCGCTCGGTCCTGCTGCCCGTGCTGCTGGTCGCCACCGTGGGGCTCAACTACCTCGCCACACTGGGCGTCTCCGCCCTGGTCTTCCAGCACGTGTTCGGCTTCAGCGGTACGGACGCCTCCGTTCCGCTGTACGGATTCGTCTTCCTCGTCGCCCTCGGCGTGGACTACAACATCTTCCTGATGTCCCGGGTACGGGAGGAGTCGCTGCTGCACGGCACCCGCGAGGGGGTCCTGCGTGGCCTGATCACCACCGGTGGAGTCATCACCTCGGCGGGCGTGGTGCTGGCCGCCACCTTCGCCGCGCTGCTCGTCATCCCCCTGGCCTTCCTGGTGCAGATCGCCTTCATCGTCGCGTTCGGCGTCCTGCTCGACACCCTGGTGGTGCGATCGTTGCTGGTGCCCGCGCTGGTGCTGGACATCGGCCCGGTGTCGTGGTGGCCGAACCGGCGCATGGTGACGGGGCGCCGGGACGCGGAGACGGGCCGGGAGGATACGCGTTCCTGAGCCGCGGCCCCAGGCCGGTCGTGTTGGTACGGACCATTCTGGCCGGAAGGGGCCGTCGTCCTCGGACCCACGTGCTCGATTGACGGCGCCATACGCGCATCGTCCGACCACCTTCCGGCCGCAACGATCAAATTGCGATCGCCTCTCTCGATCGGCCGACCGGTTTGCCATGCTGCTCTGGACCTGACCGGCACCGTGCCGGGATTTACTCGACCGAACCCGAAGGGGTGCGCCCGATCCACCCGGGCGCACCCGAGGGCTCATGGGTGAGAGAAGTGAGCGATGTCCTCCGAGCACGCAGGCGGTGCAGTCCGTGAAGACGGTGACGGGGCGAACGCCGACGGGGGCGCCGCACCGGGAGAGGGCGGTGGCGAGAACACGGCCCTCGCCCTGAAGATCCTGGTCGCCGGAGGATTCGGCGTCGGCAAGACCACCCTGGTCGGAGCCGTCAGCGAGATCCGCCCGCTGCGCACCGAGGAACTGCTCAGCGAGGCCGGACAGGGGGTCGACGACACCGAAGGTGTGGAGCGCAAGACCACGACCACGGTCGCGATGGACTTCGGCCGGATCACCATCCGGTCCGGGCTCTCCCTCTACCTCTTCGGGACGCCGGGACAGGACCGCTTCTGGTTCCTCTGGGACGAGCTGTCACAGGGGGCGCTCGGGGCGGTCGTCCTCGCCGACACCCGGCGGCTGGAGGACTGCTTCCCCGCCGTCGACTACTTCGAGCACCGGCGCATCCCGTTCGTCGTCGCCGTCAACTGCTTCTCCGGGGCTCGCTCCTACGACGAGCAGGACGTGTCGCGCGCGCTCGACCTGGACCCCGGCACGCCCGTCGTCCTGTGCGACGCGCGGGACCGCGCCTCCGGCAAGGAGGTCCTGATCCGGATGGTCGAGTACGCCGGGCGGATGCACACCGCCCGGCTTCTCGACTCCGTGGGGTAGGTCCCGTGACCGGGCCGGGCCACGACGGGGCGGGCCCCCGGCCCGGATCGGGGCGGGCCGGCCCTCAGTCGGCGAGGTCGGCCATCGAGACCACCTTCTCGATCCGTACCCGTACGACCAGTTCGCCCGGGACCGCGTTGCGGCGGCCGTACTCCGCCGCCGCCTCCTCACCCACGTACCGGGCGGCGATCCGCGTCGCCCAGGTCAGCAGCTCGTCGGGGTCCTCGCTGAGCCCGGCCCGCCCCCGGACGACGGCGAACGAGTACGGCGGACGTTCGTCGTCCACGCACAACGCCACCCGGCCGTCCCGCGCGAGGTTGCGCCCCTTCACCGTGTCCCTGCCGGTGTTGAAGACCAGATCCTCCCCGTCCAGCAGGAACCAGACGGGCGCGACGTGGGGACTCCCGTCGGCCCGTACGGTGGACAGCTTGCCGGTGCGGGTCCCGGCGGAGAGGAACGCCCGCCACTCTTCCTCGGTCATGTGGTGTGCCATGGGCCCATCCTGCGCCGCCGGGACGCGAGTGGCGCGAAGCGACGCCCCGGAACCCGTGGGCCGCTTGCCCGCAGCAGAGGTGTGCGCAAGGCTTACGCGCGACGAGGGGTACGGGGAAGTGGCAACGGGGAGGGCACGCATGGCGTTGGACCGGGGACTCGACTGGCTTCTCGACGATCTCACCAGCCGGGTGGAGCACATACAGCACGCCTTGGTGCTCTCGAACGACGGACTGGTGACAGGAGCCAGCACGGGACTCGTCCGGGAGGACGCGGAGCACCTGGCGGCGGTCTCCTCCGGGCTGCACAGCCTGGCGCGCGGCTCGGGCAGACACTTCAAGGCGGGCCGGGCACGGCAGACGATGGTGGAGTTCGAGGAGGCGCTGCTGTTCGTCACCGCCGCCGGGGACGGCAGCTGCCTCTGCGTGCTCACCGCGGCGGAAGCCGACGTCGGTCATGTGGCGTACGAGATGACGCTGTTGGTCAACCGGGTCGGCGAACACCTGGGCGTGGCCGTCCGGCAGGAGGACACCTACCCCTTCTGAGGCCGCGCGGAGACGGAGCCCGCGGGGGAGCGGCGCGCGCTCGACGGCCCGTCCGACCCGTCGGGGAGCGGAACCCAGGCCCTGGCGACCGAGCGCTTCGAGCCAATCTCGGGCCCGCCGGTGCCGACGCGGTCCGGGGACGGCCTGTCCGTCAGGTCCCGGTCGCGTCGGTGCGCCCGTTGTTCTCGGCGGACAGATCGGGCGGCCCGAGATCGCACCACACGGCCTTCCCCTCTCCCCGGGGCTCGATGCCCCACCGGAGGGCGACCGCGTCCAGCAGCAGCAGCCCGCGGCCCGAGGTCGAGGTCTCGCCGGGGGAGCGCCTGCGCGGCCACACGCTGGAGCGGTCCTGGACCGAGAGACGTATCCGGCGTACGGGCTCGGGAAGCACCTCCATCGTGAGCACCGCCCCTCCCTCCGTGTGCAGCAGCACATTGACCAGGAGTTCGCCGGTGACGAGTTCGGCGTCGTCGGCCAGGTCCTCCATGTCCCAGTCGGCCAGCGCCTGCCGGACGATCGAGCGGGCGTCCGAGAGTCCCTCCGGATCGGCCTGGTGGATGTACTGGTGCAGCCGGGGCGCCAGGGAGGACCCCACGTCGGGACTGCGCCGCAGCACCAGCAGAGCGACGTCGTCGCCCGCCCCCCAGCGCTCCCAGAGCCGTTCGGAGAGATGGTCGGCGAGCGCCTGGGCCCCCGGCGGCCCGGTCCGCACCTCCTGCGCCAGCGCCGCCAGCCCGGTGTCGATGTCGGCGCCCGGTTCCTCCACCAGTCCGTCGCTGAAGAGCACGAGGGTCTCGCCCGGTACGAGGTCGAGACGGGTCTCGGGGAACTCCTCGTACCCGAAGTACGACGAGATCCCGAGCGGGAGGCCGCCCCTGACCTGAGGGCTGCGGACCCGTCCGTCGGCGTGCCGGATGAGCGGCTCGAAATGGCCCGCGCGCGCCACGCGCAGGGCGCCCGAGCCCAGATCGATCTGCGCGTAGGTACAGGTCGCGAAGCGGTCAGTGTCCAGTTCGGCGAGAAAGCGCGAGGCCCGGGCCAGCACGGTCGCCGGCGGGTGCCCCTCGGCGGCGTAGGCGCGCAGGGCGATCCGGAGCTGCCCCATGATCGCCGCCGCGTGGGTGTCGTGCCCCTGCACGTCGCCCACCACCAGGCCGTAGCGGCCGTTGGGCAGCGCGATCATGTCGTACCAGTCGCCGCCGACCTGGCGCCCGTTCCGCGCGGCGTGGTAGCGCACCGCGATCTCGCCGCCCTCGACGTCCTGGATCCGCCGGGGCAGCATCGCCGCCTGCAGTCCGGTCGCGAACTCGCGCTCCTCGTCGAACAGCGTCGCCCGCTGCAGGCTCTGCGCGAGGATCGCGGCGAGGCCCAGACAGAGGATCCGCTCGTCCGCGTTGAACGACATGGGCTTGCCGTAGAACATCGCCAGCCCTCCGAGCGAACGCGCCTGGGCGACCAGCGGAAGATAGGCGGCCGAGGAGAAGCCCAGCCGGTCCTCGTAGGGTTCCAGTACCGGATAACGCCGGACCAGGTCGGCGGGGGAGGTGATAAAGCGGGGACGGCCGCTGAGGATGGTGTCGACCATGGGCAGCTTCCGGCCGAGATCGCCCGAGCCCAGTCCGTCGAACGCCTCCAGCGTGTGCCCGCTCGCCACGGCGACGTTCAGCGACGCGTTCTCCACCAGTCCGAGCGTGACCCCGTCGCAACCCAGCCGCGCCGTCCCTCCGGGCCCGGTCAGCGCGGCCGTCACGTCGTCCACGGAGGCGGCACGCGACATGGCGCTGGTCGTCCGTTCGACGATGCTGGTCTGGCGCTGCCGGCGCTTCTCCAGCTCCAGGACGAACTCGGAGTGCGTGACCTCCGCCGTCGCGTCCCGCACCACTCCGACGATCCGGTGGGCCCGGCCGTCGGGGGAACGCAGGATGCGGGCCTGGGCGTGCGTCCACTGGACCTCCCCGCCCGGCATCGGCACCTGGAAGTGCACGCTGTACGCATGCGCGCCACTGGTGACGGCCTCGTCGACGGAGAGGTTCAGGCGCTCGCGCTCCGCGGGTTCCAGCAGGGCGACCAGGGTCCCCGGGCGGCTGGCGTCGAAGGTCTCCGGATCCACTCCGAAGACCATCAGTCCGGCGTCGTCGACGTTCATGGTCCGGGTCTCCAGGTCCCAGTCGAAACTCCCGGTCCGGTTCATCGCCAGCCGCTGGACCGTGTCGATCCCGCTGTCGTGGTCCGGGGCATCCGGAGGCGGCGGCGGGGACGGGTGGTCCACGGACTCGGTGTGATCGCTCATTGCGGCTCCGGAGGTCGTCCGGCGGGGGGCCCTACGGGCTGCGAGGAAAGACCCTGGTCGTCCAATTGTCGAGCCGGTCCGGTGGGAGTGCCACAGGTGCTGGTGGGCCCGCCCGGAACCCCGGTGCCCCGCCCGCGAGCGCACCCGGGCGGCGTCGCAGAATGGCGGGAACCGAACGCCCGCACACCGTGCGGGCGCCGCCGCGGAACCCGTACCGGAGCGCATCCATGACCGACGACGCCCCCGTCCTCCTGCACACCGACGGCCGTGTCCGCCACATCACCCTCAACAGGCCGCGCGTGCTGAACGCCCTCGACCACGCGTCGGTACGCGCCCTCGACGAGGCGCTCGTGGCGGCGGAAGACGACGAGACCGTCGCGGTGGTGGTGGTCTCGGGAGCAGGGACACGTGGTCTGTGCGCGGGCGGCGACATCCGCGCCCTGCACGACGACGCCCGGGCGGGCGGGACCGCGTCCCTCGACTTCTGGCGCGACGAGTACCGGCTCAACGCACGGATCCACCGGTACCGGAAGCCCTACGTCGCCTGCATGGACGGCATCGTGATGGGCGGCGGGGTCGGGATCTCGGCGCACGGAAGCGTACGGATCGTGACCGAACGCTCGCGCGTCGCGATGCCGGAGACGGCCATCGGCTTCGTGCCGGACGTCGGCGGAACCTACCTGCTGTCCCGGGCGCCCGGAGAGCTGGGAACCCACCTCGCGCTCACCGGCCGGTCCGTCGGCGCGGCGGACGCGCTGCTCTGCGGCCTCGCCGACCACCACGTGCTCTCCGGGGACCTGCCCGCCCTCACCGCCGCTCTCGCCGGGTGCACGACGCCCGCCGACGTCGCACGCGCCGTCCGCGGCCACGCCACCGCCCCGGAAGCCGGGGAACTCGACGCCGCCCGCGCGTGGATCGACAACTGCTACACCGCCGACACCGTGGGCGACATCGTGGACCGGCTGCGCGACCACGGGGCTCCCGCCGCGAAGGAGACCGCCGCGACCCTCCTCACCCTGTCACCCACCGCGCTGGCGGTGACCCTGGCCGCCGTACGCCGTGCGCGGGCGGCGGGAAGCCTGGAGGAATCGCTCGACCAGGACTTCCGCGTCTCCACCCGCGCCTTCGCGCACCCCGACTTCGTCGAGGGCGTGCGGGCCAGGATCGTGGACAAGGACTACGCGCCCCGCTGGGTCCCGGCCCGTACCGAGGACGTACGGGAGGCCGACGTGGCCCGGTACTTCGCACCGCTCGGCGCCGGGGAACTCGGACTGGCACCCGGGCCGTGTGCCGAAGGCGGCGCCGCCCGCCCGGAGGACGGGCGGAACCTTCGCAACACGCGTTAGCCGGACCGCGGCCCGACCCCGGCCGGTACCGGCCGGGGCGCGGTGCCTCACGTACGTCGGCGGACCCGCGTGCCGCGCGAGGCGGCGGCGGGGGTCACCGGCTGCTCGCGGACAGGCTGGGCCGCAGCGCCCGTACGAGCGCGAAGAGCCGTTCCTCGTTCCCCGAGAGATCGGCGTCCCGGAGCGCCCGGTCCGCCTCCTCCATCGGCGCGGTGAGCAGCGGCAAATACAACGGCGCTTCCTGCGGTTCGGTGAGCACGGACCGGGTGGCCTCCAGCAGCCTGACGTAAGCCTGGGCAGCGGCGAGCTCGTCCTTCTCCATCTCGGCGTCTCCTGGTCAGAGGTGTCGGGCCATCAGCATCTCCCATGGGTCTGACAACGCCCCGCAACCGCCCTCCCGGCGACACGGACCGGCTCACCGCACGGGCGCCCGCCGGAGACCGGACGGCGGCTCCACCTCCAGGAAGCGGCGCCGCCGCGGCCCCCGGTAGAGCAAGGCCGTCCAGCCCAGCCCGCGCAGGACCCCCGCGCACCGGGTGAGCGACTCCTCCTCGTCCCTCGCGGCGCCGCTGCCCGCCGGGCCCGCCCACTCCACCCGGACCGTGCCGGGCGCGGGGCCCGCGCCGACCAGGTAGCCCGTCGAGGCCCGCAGTCCCGAGGCGTCCACCGCCGACGGCCGGACACCGGCCGCCTCCAGCGCCAGCGCCACGGCGCGCACGGGGCGCAGGAGTTCCCAGGCCGCGGGCACCGACTCGGGGGCGGGATGCTCCGCGTTGGTCAGGCGCCGGATCTGCAACAGGCCCTCGTGCGCGGTGGCCACGGCGGCGGAGCGGGCCGCCGCGGCGGACTCGGGAAGGGGCGGGCCGTCGCCCGTCGCCGGTTCGAAACCCGTGTCCCCAGCGGCCGTCATCCGTCACCCCGTCCCGAAATCCCGCTCCCCGTACGACCAGTGTGCCGTGCCCCACCGACACCCGCGCCGGCGCCGGGGACGGAACGCGGGCCCGGTGCGCACCGCCGACCGGGCGCCGGCGGCGTACCGGTCGTCGAGGGGTCAGGCCGTCAGCACCTTGCCGGGGTTGAGGATGCCGTGCGGGTCCAGGGCGGACTTCACGGCCCGGTGCATGGCGAGCACGGCCGGGCCGATCTCCCTGCCCAGGCCCCCCATCTTCAGCAGGCCCACGCCGTGTTCGCCCGTCACCGTGCCGCCCAGCGCGATCGCGTCGTCCAGGATGTCCTCGAACGCCAGCTGCGCCCTGGCCCGGGCGGCCTCGTCACCGGGCGGCGTGATGATCAGCGGGTGCAGGTTGCCGTCGCCCGCGTGCGCGATGTTGGCCACCAGGATGTCGTGCCGGGCGGCCGTACGCTCGATCCTCGCCAGCATCTTTGGCACCGCCGTCCGGGGCACGCACACGTCCTCGGTGAGCACCGGGCCCAGCCGCTCCAGCGCCGGGTAGGCGAGCCGCCGCGCCTCGAAGAGCGCGTCGGCCTCCTGCTGGTCGGTGGAGACGGCGGCCCAGCTCGCGCCGGCGCGCTCGAAGCACTCCCGTACGAGCTCCGCCTCCGCGTCCCCCTCGGCTCCCGGGGTGTCGACCCTGCCGAGAAGGACCACCTCGGCGTCGGCGGAGAGCCCCATGTTCTTCCACGCGTCGACGGCGGCGAGGCAGTGCCGGTCGACGAGCTCCAGTGCCGAGGGGATGACGCCGGAGGCCGTCACGGCGCTGACCGCCTCGCCCGCCGCCACGACCGAGGAGAAGTACCCCGCGACGGTCCGCTCGGCGGGCCGCCGCGGCCGGAGCCGTACGGTGATCTCCGTGATCACGCCGAGGGTGCCCTCGGAGCCGACCATCAGCCCGGCCAGGTCGTACCCCGCCACGCCCTTGGCGGTGCTCCGCCCCAGCCGGACCGTTTCGCCCAGGCCGTTCACGACCTCCAGGCCGAGCACGTAGTCGCGGGTCACGCCGTACTTCACGCAGCACATGCCGCCGGCGTTGGTGGCCACGTTCCCGCCGATGGTGGACCACGGGGAACTGGCCGGGTCCGGCGGGTACCAGAGGCCGTGCTCCGCGCACGTGGCCCGCAGGTCGTCGTTGACGACGCCCGGCTGGACGACGGCCAGCCGCTCGGCGGGGTCGATGCGCAGCACGGCGTTCATGTCCTCGAAGGAGAGCACGATCGCACCGTCCACCGCGTTGGCCCCGCCCGAGAGTCCCGTACCCGCGCCGCGCGACACCAAGGGGATGCCGTGCTCGACGCAGTGGCGCACCACCGCGCGTACCTCGTCCGTGTTCTGCGGCCTGACCACCGCCCGGGGCATCCCGTACGGAGCCCACTCGGCCTCGTCGTGCTGATACCGGGCCAGACCCGCCGGGTCCGTGAGCACGCGCTGGGCCGGGATCCTGTCGACCGGTGCATTCGTCATCTCGGTGGCCACCTCCTGCAACGATGTATGGGCCACCCATCATGGCGTGCGCGCGTCGGAGGAGGGGAAGCGGACCCGGGAGCCCGCCTCTGCGCAGGACGCGGACCTGTGGAGATTCGCGGTACGGCGCGCCCGCCCCACCGCGCCGTACCGGTCGTCGGCGAAGCGCCGCCGCTCAGGCCCGCCACTGCGCGGTGCGCTCGGGCGAGGCGGCGGCCAGGGCCTCGCGAACGGCCTCGCTGCCGCCCCGGAGGCCGTACACGGGCGTGCCGGGCTGCTGGCGCCACGACTCGTCCAGTGAGCCCGCGTCCACCGTGTCGAACCCCAGTTCGTCGATGAGGTCTCGCACGACCCGCTTCGCGTGATCGTCGTCGCCCGCCACGGGGAGTGCCTGCCGGCCGGGCGCCCCCGGCTCACGACCCCGCTCCAGGATGTCCTGGGCGAACGTGCCGTTGAAGGCCTTGACCACCGGGTGTCCGATCCGGCGTTCCGTCCAGCGGCTCTCGGGCAGGCCGTCCTCGATCTCCTCGATCCGGCCGTCCCGCTGCTGCGGGTAGTAGTTGCCGGTGTCGATGACGACGGCGCCGTCGGCCGCGTGCTCCAGGAAACCGGCGGGCAGGTCCGGCACGGACTTCAGCGGCACGGTCACCACGACGATCCGCGCGCCGCGCGCCGCTTCCGACGCCTTCGCCGCGGTGGCGCCGGTCTCCTGGACGAGTGCTTCGAGGGTCTCCGGGCCGCGCGAATTGGCGACGGTCACTCTATGGCCGAGGGCGGTGAGACGCCGGGTCAGATTGCCGCCGATATGGCCCGCACCAATGATTCCGATCTGCATATGAACCGACCTTTTCAGGGAGAGCTGCACGGCAAAGGGCTTGCCACTCTTCGCCAACCCCCGTGCTCAGCCCGCTATTCCTGCTGAAGAATCGATACTCCCGCCGGAGGGCAAATGGGGCGGGTCCGGTGGGGGCATGTGAACGGACGAGGACGTACCCGCACCTCGCCGGAAGGTGGCCCCATGCTGCACGGAATCGATGTCAGCTCCTACCAGGAGACGTTCGACACGGACGGAGTGGATTTCGTCTTCATCAAGGCGACGGAGGGGCGTTCCTACGTCAATCCCCATCTGGCGGCGCAGGCGAAGAGGGCGCGGGACGCCGGTTGCGTGGTCGGCTTCTACCATTTCCTCTGGCCCGGGAAGGTGGCGGAACAAGTGCGCTTCTTCCTCGCCCGGACGCCGGAGAAGTCCGGAGACCTGCTCGTCGTGGACTGGGAGCGGACCGGAGACGGCACCCGGGCGAGCAATGCCGAAAAGGACAAGTTCCTCCGCGAGTTGAAACGGCTCCGTCCGGACCACCGGGCACTGCTCTACTGCGGTCGTTCCTTCTGGCTCGACGTCGACAGGACCTCGTACGCCGGCGACGGCCTCTGGATCGCGGACTACGTCGAACCCGGAGAGCCCCGCATCCAGGCGGACTGGCTCATCCACCAGTACACGGACCGTCCGATCGACAAGAACGTCGCGGACTTCGCCTCACCCGCCGAGCTGCGCGACTGGGCCGGGGGATAGGCCGTCTCCGCGGAAGCCTTCGCGCGATACGGGGATCCACCGCTCGCGCGGTACCGCACCGGCCGGACATCGCCCAGGTGATTTAGTATGTTTTGTGGCACATGTCCGATCCGGTGGGGTGGTGGCTCCGATGCCCCCGACCCGCCCGGTGAACGGAGGAATGCCCGTGAAAGCCGCCGTGGTCCGCAGTTTCACCGAACCCCTGACCGTCGAGGAGAGGCCCGTCCCGACCCCCGCGCCGCACCAGGTGCTGGTACGGATGGAGACCTCCGGCCTCTGCCACACCGACATCCACGCGGCCAGGGGAGACTGGCCCGTCAAACCGGAGCCCCCCTTCGTGCCCGGCCACGAGGGCATCGGCGTGGTGGAGGCCGTCGGAGACCAGGTGGATCACCTCTCGCCGGGGGACAGGGTGGCGATCCCCTGGCTCGGCGAGGCGTGCGGCCACTGCGACCACTGCGTGTCCGGCTGGGAGACCCTCTGCCTGGAGCAGCGCAACAGCGGTTACTCCGTCGACGGCAGCCACACCGAGTACACCGTGGCCCACGGCACCTACGTGGTGCCGGTGCCCGAGGGGATCGACCCCCTCGACGCGGCCCCGCTGACCTGTGCGGGGGTGACCACGTACAAGGCCGTGAAGCTCTCGGGCGCCCGGCCCGGCGCGCGCGTCCTCGTCTCCGGCATCGGGGGCCTCGGCCACCTCGCCCTCCAGTACGCCCGGATCTTCGGCGCGGAGACCGTCGCCGTCGACGTCACCGACGAGAAGCTGGCGCTCGCCCGGGACCTCGGCGCGGACCACGTCATCGACGCCCGCACCCAGGACGTCGCCGAGGAGACCCAGAAGCTGGGCGGCGCCGACGCGGCCATCTCCCTGGCCGTCAGCAACGAGTCCTTCTCCGCCGCGTACGGATCGCTCCGCCGGGGCGGGACGCTGGTGCTCGTCGCGCTGCCCGCCGAGGGCACCCTCGCGCTGCCGGTCTTCGACACCGTCCTGAACGGGATCACGGTCGTCGGCTCCATCGTCGGCACCCGCGAGGATCTGGCGGAGGTCTTCCGGCTGCACCGCCTCGGCCGCACCCGGGTCGTCCGCGAGACCCGCACGCTCGACGACATCAACACCTCGATCGGCGAAGTGCTGGACGGGACGGTGTCCGGCCGCCTCGTCTTCGATCTCCGCTGACGGCCCAACGGCGGCGGCCCCGCCTCCGTTGGGCCGTTTGAGTGTCCTTGGCGCCCGGTGGCGCTCCACCGGGAAGGATGTCCCACAGGGCCGAACCCCACCGGGCCATTCTGGTCGGCGAGTCCGCAACGGGCCGTCGATCAAAGGAGCGTCGCAGTGACGACGAGGGGTACCTCAGAACCGGTGGAATCAGAGGCCGCGTACGCGGACGAACTGCCGGTACGGCGCAAGCAGCCGGGGAACGTCGTCATCAGATGGCTGACCACCACCGACCACAAGACGATTGGCACGCTCTACCTGATCACGTCCTTCGCCTTCTTCTGCGTCGGCGGCGTGCTCGCCCTGGTCATGCGTGCTGAACTGGCCCGTCCGGGCAACCAGATCATCTCGAACGAGCAGTTCAACCAGGCGTTCACGATGCACGGCACGATCATGCTGCTGATGTTCGCGACGCCGCTGTTCGCCGGTTTCACCAACTGGATCATGCCGCTGCAGATCGGTGCGCCCGACGTGGCGTTCCCGCGGCTGAACATGTTCGCGTACTGGCTGTACCTCTTCGGTTCGCTCATCGCGGTCGGGGGTTTCCTCACCCCCAACGGCGCCGCGGACTTCGGCTGGTTCGCCTACTCCCCGCTCACCGACGCGGTCCACTCGCCGGGCGTCGGCGGTGACCTGTGGATCATGGGTCTGGCCTTCTCCGGGTTCGGCACGATCCTCGGCTCGGTCAACTTCATCACCACGATCGTCTGCATGCGCGCTCCCGGCATGACGATGTTCCGGATGCCGATCTTCGTGTGGACCGTCCTGCTGACCGGTGTTCTCGTCCTGCTCGCCTTCCCGGTCCTCGCCGGCGCGCTGCTGGCCCTGGAGGCCGACCGCAAGTTCGGGGCGCAGATCTTCAACCCGGCCAACGGCGGGTCGCTGCTCTGGCAGCACCTCTTCTGGTTCTTCGGCCATCCGGAGGTGTACATCATCGCGCTGCCGTTCTTCGGGATCGTCAGCGAGGTCATCCCGGTCTTCAGCCGCAAGCCGATCTTCGGCTACATCGGTCTGATCGCGGCCACCATCGCCATCGCGGGTCTCTCCGTGACGGTGTGGGCGCACCACATGTACGTGACGGGCGGCGTGCTGCTGCCGTTCTTCTCCTTCATGACGTTCCTCATCGCCGTGCCGACCGGTGTGAAGTTCTTCAACTGGATCGGCACGATGTGGAAGGGCTCGTTGTCCTTCGAGACGCCGATGCTCTGGGCGACCGGATTCCTGGTCACCTTCCTCTTCGGTGGTCTGACCGGTGTCCTGCTGGCCTCGCCGCCGCTGGACTTCCACGTTTCGGACTCGTACTTCGTCGTCGCGCACTTCCACTACGTCGTCTTCGGCACCGTGGTGTTCGCGATGTTCGCCGGATTCCACTTCTGGTGGCCGAAGTTCACCGGCAGGATGCTGGACGAGCGGCTCGGCAAGATCACGTTCTGGACGCTGTTCGTGGGCTTCCACGGCACGTTCCTGGTGCAGCACTGGCTCGGTGCCGAGGGCATGCCGCGTCGCTACGCGGACTACCTCGCGGCCGACGGCTTCACCGCGCTGAACACAATCTCGACGATCTCCTCGTTCCTCCTCGGCCTGTCGATCCTGCCCTTCCTCTACAACGTGTGGAAGACCGCCAAGTACGGGGAGAAGATCGAGGTCGACGACCCCTGGGGCTTCGGGCGTTCGCTGGAGTGGGCCACCTCCTGCCCGCCGCCGCGCCACAACTTCGTCACGCTGCCCCGGATCCGCTCCGAGTCCCCGGCGTTCGACCTGCACCACCCGTACGTCCGGGCGCTCGACGACGCGACCAACGTCCCCGGCGCGTCGGTGACCGTCGCCCCCGGTGACAAGCAGCAGTAGACGGTGTCCGCCCGAGGACGCCCGCCGCCACGAGAAGAGGAACCCGTGAAACCCGATCCGGACTGCGCCCGGGGCCTCGCCCGCATGGAGGGATACCTCCTGTGGAACGCCGAGGTCGAAGAGGCACGCCGCCGCGCGGGGCGCTTCACCGACCAGCTCCCCTGGCTCACCACCGCCCAGCGCGAGGACGTGGAACGCGTCTACGTCACCGACCGGGTGGCCGTCTGCCGTGAGTCGTTCAGCCGGGTCGCCGGGCGGGCCGTCGAGCTCCGCGCCGAGTACACCGAACGCTACGAACAGCTCAGGAAGCGCTGCGTGGCCCTGTCGGTCGCCGGAGCCGGAGCGGTGACGGGCGCCTTCGCGGCGCTGGCCCTGCTCACCCGCTGACCCGGTGCACCACACGTCCCGCCGCGGGCACCATGCCCGCGGCGGGACCTGGAACGACGTTCACGCCACCGCCACCGGTGTCCCTGCCCGCTCCGGCCGGAACACCCCCGCCTGCGCGGCGTCCAGCGCGGACAGCCGGGCGGTCAGCCGGTCGGCGTACGAGCGGGACAGCCCGGACGGGCGGCCGTCGAGGTGCACGGCACAAGCGGTCGTCGTGTCGATCAGCAGCTCCAGCGCGTGGGCGACCTCGGCGGACCCGGCCGTACGCCGGGCCACCGGCGGCAGTTCGGCGGCCGACAGGTCGATCGCGTTCCGGGCCGCCGCGAGCGACCGGTAGGCATCCCTGCGCAGGTCCCCCCGGCGCTCTCCGTCCCGCGGGTCGTCCAGTACGTGACGGAGATAGCGGTACGCCGCCGAGGTCGCCGTGTCGAGCGCCGAGCGCACCGAGGCCACCCGCTGTCCCGGCATCCGCACATGGCCGATCACCAGCACCAGCGCACACGCCAGCAACGACTCCACGACGCGCCCGGCACCGGCGGAGGGCTCACCGGTCAGCGCCACCAGCGCGAGCACGAGCACGGTGACGACCGCGGTCTGGGCCGCGAAGTGCCGGCTGGCCACCGGGACGAGCGCCCCGCACACCGCGACCGCGCCCACCGCGACCGCCGGCCCGTCGAAGGGCGCCAGCAGCACGGCGAAGAACGCGGCTCCCGCCACCGTCCCGACCGCTCGGCACAGCACCCGCGAGGCGAGCGGCCCGAGGTCGGGCTTGACCAGGAACACCGCGGTCGCCGGCAGCCAGTACCAGTGGTCGTGCCGGAGCACCTGGGCGAGCACGGTGCTCGTCCCGCAGCACAGGGCGACCCGGATGCCGTACGCCCGCCCGGCCGGGCCGAAGGCCCGCCGCAGCAGGGACGTACGGTCGGACACCCCGCCGGTCCGCGGCCCGCGGCCCTCGCGGTTGTCGAAATCGGCGGCGGCGCGCAGCAGCGCCTCGTCGAGTGCGCGCAGTCCGGAACCGGACCGGGCCGGCGCGGGAAGCGCACCGCAGGGGGTGCCCGTGAGGACGGCCCGTGCCAGCCGGTCCGGTCCCTCGGCGATGCGGGCGGGCAGCGGTTCCCCGGCCCAGGCCAGCGCGGTCGCCGCCTCGGCCAGGGGGAACGCGGCGGCGTACTGGGCGTGCAGTCTGCGCTCGGCGGACGAACTCGCGTGCCGCCGCAGCCTCGGTCCCGACAGCGTGTCCTGCGCGTGGTCGAGCGCGGCGCTCAGCGCCGCGCGCCGGTCCGGCGCCCGGTCGCTCCCCGCGGCCCGCAGCAGGTCGGCGACGGCCGTGTACACCGCCGCCACGGCCTCGCGCTCCCCGTCGAGCAGGTACGGAGCGCCCGCTCCCGCCCGTGAACGTACCGGGGAGGGGAGCACCAGCCGCAGTACGAGCAGCCACACCGCGCCGACGAGGAAGAGGCCCGCCCGCTGCCAGCCGGGCTCGGGCAGCGGCATCCCGGCGCCGATCACGGCCGCCACCAGGAGCTGGGTCCCGCAGGAGGAGGCCACCGGTCCCGTCGAGCTGAGCGCGCCCGCCACGAGCCCCAGCACGCCCAGCGCGAGCGGCAGGAGCACCAGGGAACGCCCGCCGCCGGCGAGCTCGCCGAGGCAGGTGCCGAGGAACAGACCGAAGGAGCCGATGAGCGCGGGGAGCCCGAGCCGCAGTACCGCGCCGCGGCGGCTGCCCGGACGGTCGTTGATCCCGGCGAGCATGGCTCCCAGTGCGGCGGGCACCCCCAGCGAAGGGCGGTCGGCCAGGACCGACAACAGCAGCGGCAGCACCGCCGGGCCGCCCCGCAGCACGGCGCCCCAGGGCACCGGGGCACGCTGCGTCTTCATGACGTGTCCGAGCCAGCGGGGCAGCGGACGTGAGGAGAGGGCGAAGGGAAAGGCGGGCAAGGAGGTGCGGAACACGGGGCTCCCGTCCAGCGGTGACATGGTGCGCCGGTGGACGTCCTCGGCCTTGGCTTCGTGCACCAAGCCTAGGGGAGAGACATGGAGACCGTGCTACCCGCCCGTTTCCGGCAGATGAAGGCCCAGGGCCTCCTCAGCGGAAACGGGCGGCGGCGCGTCCGGCGGGCAGCCGGCCGGCACCGCCCAGGACCGTCTCTGCCGGGTCTTCCCGGCCGGGTTCGTCCCGGGCGCGGTCCTCTCGGGCGGGGCCTGCAAGGGCGGTGTCCGGCGGATCAGGGGCCTTCCCGAGCCCCTGCCGCACGGCCTACCGACGCGGCGGATTGCCCTCGCCCCGCTCACCCTCCGCGCCGAACTGCCGCTTGAGACCGTCCTGAGCGGAGTCGACCTGGCTCCGGTACTTGTTTCCGGTCTTCTTGTCGATCATGTCACCGGCCTTGTCGACCGCCTTGCCCGTCTGGTCCTCGTGTCCCTTGAGCATCTTCTTGATCTTGTCCATCGCCGACATGACGTGTCCTTCCGGTCGTCGTCCCCCCGGGTCCCCTCAAGGTTCGCCGCACCCCGTCCGCTCCGCATCCCCGGCCGTACGCCGGGATGCGAAGCCCGCGCGGGCGCGGAAGTGTGAACCCTGCCCCCCTGGGCAGATACCGGTTGACCAACAGGAGGTGGTGGCAATGGGCCGCATCAGGATCGTCCGCCGTCCGCCGCAGCCCTCGGGGCCGCCCCCGCTCGATCTGCGCACACCGTCCGGCCGGCCGCTTCCCTACTGACGACACCGCGAAGGTGCCGGACGCCCCCACCGGCACCCGCCGCCCGGACCCGCGCGACTAAGCTCCGTACGCATGATCGATCACTCTCGCCCGCGCTCGTGTCCCGAGCAGGGAACCGCCGCGTGCCCGCCGGCTGCCCCGTGCCCCATCCCTCGTACGACCCGCCGGGCCGCGCGGCGAGGGAGTGCCGCGTGAACGCGCCGGAGCGGAACTGGGCCAAGAACATCACCTTCGGCGCCCGGCGCCTGCTGACCCCCACGTCCGTGGAAGAGCTGCGCGACATCGTGGGATCCTCCACCGGGCTCCGTGCCCTGGGCACCAGGCACTCCTTCAACGAGATCGCCGACACGCGGGGCGACCTGGTCTCCGTCGCCGGGCTGCCCCGGGTGGTCGACATCGACTCCGCCGCCCGGACCGCCACGGTGAGCGCCGGGCTGCGGTTCGGGGAGCTGACCGCAACCCTGCACAAGAGCGGCTTCGCGCTCCACAACCTCGGCTCTCTGCCGCACATCTCGGTCGCCGGAGCCTGCGCCACCGGGACCCACGGTTCCGGCATCGGCAACCGCTCGCTGGCCGGAGCGGTCCGCGCCGTCGAACTCGTCCGCGCGGACGGCTCCCTCGACACGGTGGAGCGCGGCCACCCCGACTTCCCCGGCACGGTGGTGTCGCTCGGCGCGCTCGGGGTCGTCACCCGGCTCACCCTCGACCTCCTCCCCACCTTCGACGTCCGGCAGTGGGTCTACGAGGATCTGCCCCGCGACCGGGCGGTGCACGGATTCGACGAGATCATGGCCGAGGGCTACAGCGTCAGCCTCTTCACGAGCTGGCGCGACCGGCCCGTCGACCAGGTGTGGGTGAAACGCGCCGTCGAAGGCGACGACACCTACGAGGCCCCCGCCGAGTGGCGCGGCGCGGTGCTCGCCGACGGCCCCCGCCACCCGGTCCCCGGCATGCCGGCCGGAAATTGCACCCCGCAGCAGGGGATACGCGGCCCCTGGTACGAGCGGCTGCCCCACTTCCGTCTCGAATTCACCCCGAGCAGCGGCGACGAACTGCAGTCGGAGTACTTCGTGGCGCGGGGCGACGCGCCTGCGGCCTTCGAGGCGCTCGACCGTATCCGGGACCGCGTCGCGCCCCAGCTGCTGATTTCCGAGATCCGGACGATCGCCGCCGACGACCTCTGGCTGAGCCCCGCCGGGGGCCGCGACTCCGTGGCCTTCCACTTCACCTGGAAGCCGGACACCGCGGCCGTCACCCCGGTGCTGCACGCCGTCGAGGAGGCGCTGGCACCCTTCGGCGCGCGGCCCCATTGGGGCAAGGTCTTCCCCATGGACGCCGGCGACCTGCGCGGTCTGTACCCCGACTGGGCCCGCTTCGAGGAGCTCGCCGCCCGTCACGACCCCGAGGGAGTCTTCCGCAACGCCTTCCTGCGCCGCTACTTCCCCCGGTCAGGCGACTGACCGCCCCGCCCGGCCGCCCGTCTCAGCCGAGCCCCGGCCGGATCGCCGCGCGCTCGCCGGAGGCGGGCCTCCGGGCGCGGCGGTCCGATCGGGGCGTCAGCTCCTCGACCAGCTCCGCCAGCTCCACACAGGCGTGCTCCATCTCGCGGCGGATGTTCAGCTGCTCCGAGACGACCGCCGACAGCAGCAGCGAGGTGAGCGTCACCGAGCCGTTGAGCAGGGCGAGGTTGAGCATCACCTCCAGTACCTCGTGCCCCCGGAACGGCCCGGCCTGGTGCGTCGCCGAGATCACCGCGAGCACGGAGACCAGCAGGGCGCAGGGGGCACTGCCGGGCAGCTGGAAGCGGAGCGCCGCCCAGATCAGGACGGGGAACACCAGATACAGCATGGCGAGCGTGCTCGTCGTCGCCAGCAGCGAGGCACCCGCCATCACGACGAACAGGCCGATGGCCTCCAGCCAGCGGTCCGTGGCCCTGGGCATCCGCGCCCGGCGCAGGACGAGGAGGATCGGCGTCACGACGAGCACGCCCATCACGTCCCCGGCCCACCAGCACGCCCAGACCGGCCAGAACCTCTCCAGCGGCAGCTTGTCGGTCAGGACCAGCGTGACGCACCCCAGTACGGAGCTGACCAGCATCCCCGCGAAGGCACCCAGGAACACCAGCGCGACGCCGTCCCGCAGCCGGTCCAGCTCCTCCCGGAAGCCCACCGACCGCAGGGCCATGTAGGCGCAGATCGGTCCGAGCGTATTGCCGGCCAGGATGCCGAGGCCCAGGGGCGAGAACGAGCCGCTGATGGAGACGGTGGCGAACAGGGCGCCGAGCGCGATGCCGGGCCAGATCCGTACACCGAAGTACAGAAGGGCGGCCAGCGCCACTCCGGTGGGAGGCCACAGCGGCGTCACCACCGACTGGTACGCCTCCACCCGGCGCAGCAGCCCCAGACGGCCGGACAGGTAGTACAGGGCGGCGACGCCCAGGAGCCGGGCGGCGGCCACGGCCCGGCGTCTGGCCTTCTCGCTGCGGATCACAGAGGTCATCAGACACCGGCCCGCACACGACGGGGGCGGTGACACGCGCGCGGTGTGCGTCAGCCGGCCGGTACACCGCCGTGGCGGAGGACGAGAAAGGCCACGTCGTCCTCGTGGCCCGTCATGTCCGCCGCGCCGAGCACCGTCTGGGCCAGCTCCTCGGCGGAGGCGGTCACATGGGCGCTCACCAGCCGGCGTATCCCTTCGAGACCCTCGTCGAGATCGAGGGAGGGGCCCTCCACGAGACCGTCGGTCAGCAGGACGATCGCCCCGGGTACGTCGAGCGAGCGCCGGGTGACCGGGTACACCTCCCCGCTCTGGATGCCCAGCGGCAGTCCGCCCGGGCTCTCCACGATCCCCGACCGTCCGTCGACGGTCGCCCATACGCTCGCCACGTGGCCCGCGCGGGCGGAGTGGAGTTCGTGGGTGGCCGGATCGACCCGCAGAAAGGTGCACGTGGCGAAGAGGGGCGCCGTGACCGACATCATCAGATCGTTGGTGCGGCGCATGACCTCGCCCGGGTCCGACGTGCTGCCCGCGATCGCCCGCATCGCGAGCCTGATCTGACCCATGACCGCGGCGGCCTCGACGTCATGTCCCTGGACGTCGCCGATCGCGAAGCCGAGCGCGCCGTCCGGCAGCGCGAACCCGTCGTACCAGTCGCCGCCGATGTCCAGTCCGAGGTGGGTCGGCTGGTAGCGGGCGGCGGTCTGCAGACCGGGCACCGAGGGCAGCGCGCCGGGGAGCATGGTGCGCTGGAGCGCCTCGGCGAGTTCGACCCGGGCCTGGTGGAGCTCCACCTCCCGCCGCGCGCGGGCGGTGAGCTGCTGCAGGGTGCCGAGGAGATCCGCGGCGCTCGCTGGGGCGGGATTCCTCCGGCGAGTCATCGGCTGCTCCAGTGCGCATCGGTTCCTGCAGCGTATTTTGCGCGCGCCGGTCCGGCTACCCGGCGGCGTACGGACGGCCGGAGCCGCGTCCGTTGTCCGCCGCCCGGCCCCGGCCCCGGCACCGTACGATCCAGTCCGGACCGCGAGGTACGTCGGCGGTGGGACCCGTGCGGGAGAGGCAGTCATGGACGTGCAGGAGCGGGAACTCGACACTCCGTGGGAGGGAGTCCTCGCGTCTCCCCCCGGGGGAAGCGACTGTGCCGTTCTGGTGCTGGCCGGATCGAGTGGGCGGGTGGAGCGGGAACGGGCACGGCTGCTCGTCGGACAGGGGCTGACCGCACTGGCGATGCGCTGGTTCGGCGGGCCCGGTCAGCCGCCCGGCATCTGCGGGATACCCCTGGAGACCTTCGTCGCCGCCGTCGGAGTGCTGCGGTCCACCGGCGCGTCGCGGATCGGGATACTCGGGGTCTCCAAAGGGGCCGAAGCCGCCCTGCTCACCGCTGTGCGCGACCCGCGGGTGGACCTGGTGGTCGCGCTGTCGCCGACCGACTCCGTCTGGTGCAACGTGGGACCGGGCCACGACGGCAGGAGCCACCCGTACCGCTCCTCGTGGACCTGGCGGGGCGAGCCGCTGCCCTTCCTCCCCATGGACGAGTCCTGGAGACCCGGGACTCCCGCCGGCGAGCCGGTCGCTCTCACCGGCTGGTACGAACGCAGCCGCCGCACCTTCGGTCACCTGCTCCCCGAAGCGGCGATCCCCGTGGAACACGCCCGTGCGGACATGCTCCTCGTCGCCGGCGGCGACGACGCGATGTGGCCCTCCGCCCCGGCAGCCGAGCGGCTGGCCGCCCGGCGGCGGGCGGCGGGCGCGAACGTCACCCTGATCAGCCGTGCCGACGCAGGTCACCGCCCCCGGTTCCCCGGCGAAAGCGCCTTGCCGCCGTCCCCGGAACATCTCCACGGCGGCACTCCGGAGGCGGACGCGCTGCTCGGTGCGGAGGCCTGGCCGCTGATCGTCTCCGCGCTCCGGGGAACCCCCGCCGCCCGGCCCGGCGGCTGACCGCGCGGCCGGGCGCCGTCTCTCAGGCCAGCCGGTTCCGGTGGACCCGGCCGTCCTTGACGATGACGGCCAGATTCTCCTCGGGCGCCCCGAGCACGCCCAGATCGCGGGTGGGGTCACCCTCCACGATCAGCAGATCGGCCCAGGCGCCGACCGTGATCTCGCCGATGCGGGCCGCCTTGTACGGGTCGCGTTCCCCGGAGAGCCGGAAGAGACGGGCGTTGCCCGAGGTGACCATCTTCAGCGCTTCGACGGGCGTGAAACCGAAGGTGCTCGACAGCCGGGTGAGCATCTCGCTCTGGAGGCCGGCCTTGGACGGATCCAGCAGCAGGTCCGTACCGAACGCGATCTGCGCTCCGGCGTCCCGCGCCCACGCGTAGGTCCGGGCCACCCCGTCGCACACCTGCTTGTTCTTCGCCGTGGACTCCGGCGAGGAGAAGGAGTGGTCGCCCTCCACGAACGGCTGGGTACTGAGCCAGACACCCTCGTCGGCCAGCAGCCGGATGGTCTCCTCCGACGCGAGGTGACCGTGCTCGACGGACTTGATCCCGGCGGCGACCGCACGGCGGATCCCCTCGTCGCTGAAGACGTGCGCGCTGACGTACGTACCCCAGTCGGCGGCGGCCTCGACCGCCGCGCGCAACTCGTCCACCGTGTACTGCACCACGTCCAGCGGGTCGTGCGCCGAGGTCACTCCGCCACCGGCCATCACCTTGATCTGCGTGGCGCCCCGCTTCAGCTGCTCGCGGACGGCCGCGAGCACCTGGTCCCGGCCGTCCGCCACCCTCATGAAGCCGATCCCCTCCGCCCGCGACGGCGCGCCGCCGAACGTCGTGGCGTCGTCGTACGCGCAGGAGAAGTCGCCGTGCCCCGAGGTCTGCGAGAGCGCCGCCTGACTGGGATAGATCCGCGGGCCGGGAAAGGCACCCGCGTCCAGCACCTGCCGCAGCGCGGTGACGTCCCCGCCCATGTCCCGCACGGAGGTGAAACCCCGCATGAGCATCCGGCCCGCCTCGGCCAGCGCCTGGTAGTAGCCCGAGCCGGTGCTGCCCATGGCCAGTCCCACCTCGGTGTTCCCGGCGGCGAAGAGGTGCACGTGCGCGTCGGTCAGTCCGGGCATGAGCACCCGTCCGCCGCCCTCGACGACCAGCGCCTCCGGCGGCGGCGTGCCGCCACCGATCGCGGCGATCCTGCGGTCTTCGACGAGCACCGACCGGGGTTCGGAGAGCTCGTCGTTCAGCCCGTCGAAAACGCGGACGTCACGGATCAGGACCGGTACGGAGCCCATGGGGTTCCTCTCTGCGGGCGGAGGGCGCGGAAGGCGGAGGACGCCTGCCGCGACGGGGCGAGTGCCCGGAGAACCGGGCCGAAACCTCTGCCTACCGTGTGTCTTCCGCGGTGAAACCTCCCGGAGGAGAGACCCGTGCCGGGTGACCCGGCCTCCGGCGCGGGACCGCCCGGCCGAGGCCGACGGTTGTCGATACGCGTGTTCGACGCTACGTTCCCCCTTGATCGTCAGGAGCCCGGCACCCGGGGACCCAGTGGAAGGCCGAAAGCGCGTGCGAGACGGATCTGCGCGGGTCGTACGGAACCCCGTGCTGCCCGGTTCCCACCCCGATCCCTCGATCGTGCGGGTCGGCGACGACTACTACCTGGCGACCTCGACGTTCGAATGGTGTCCGGGCGTCCGCCTGCACCATTCCCGGGACCTGGTCCACTGGGAGCCCCTGGGCGGGGCGCTCGCCGGCCCGCCGGCGCTCGACCTGACCGGATGTCCGGACTCCGGCGGCGTATGGGCTCCCAGCCTGAGCCACGCCGACGGGCTGTTCCACCTCGTCTACAGCAACGTATCGGCGTACACCGGCGGCTTCTCCGACGCTCCCAACCAGCTCGTCACCGCTCCCTCGATCCACGGCCCCTGGTCCGAGCCCGTCCCGCTGCACGCGCGCGGCTTCGACGCGTCCCTCTTCCACGACGGCCCCGACAGCTGGCTGATCAACCTCGTCCACGACTGGCGGCCCGGGCACGGTGGATCCGCCGGGCTGGAGGCGACCCGCTACGACCGCGCGGCCCGCGCCCTGAGCGGCGACCCCGTCCTCATCGGCCTTCCCCCCGGCGACAGCTGGATCGAGGGCCCCAACCTCTACCGCGTCGGCGACTGGTACTACCTGCTGACGGCCGACGGGGGCACCGGCTACGACCACCAGGTGACCGTCTCCCGCTCCCGTACCCTGACCGGCCCGTACGAACGTGATCCGGGCGGCCCGCTCATCACCGCACGCCACCGCCCGGACCTGCCCCTGCAGAAGGCCGGTCACGGCAGCCTGGTGACGACGCCCGCCGGTGAGACCTACCTGGCCTACCTCGTCGCCCGCCCGCTCGGCCGGCACGGGCCCTGCGTCCTGGGCCGGGAGACGGCCCTGGCGCCCGTGACCTGGACTCCCGACGACTGGCCCCGCGTCCCGACGGGCGAACCCGCCCTGGAAGTGGCCGCCCCCGCCTCCGTACGGCACGAGGCCCTCCCGGAGAACGCCCCGGCCCCCGGCGCCCACCTCGCCGACGAGTTCGACCGGACCGCCCTGGGAGCCCAGTGGTCCACGCTCCGGCGTCCCGCGGCACCGGAGTGGCTGTCGCTCACCGACCGCCCCTCCCACCTGAGGATCCGGGGAGGCCGCGCCCCGCACAGCCTCGTCGGGCCGAGCCTGGTGGCCCAGCGGGTTACCGCGCCCCGCTGCTCCTTCGAAGCCACCATGGAGTACCGCCCCGAGGCCTTCCAGCACCTCGCCGGGATCACCGCGTACTACAACACCCGCAACTGGTACTACCTGTACGTCACCGCAGACGACGAGGGCCGGCCCGTGCTGCGCAGGGCGGGCAGCGACCGGGGTGTGCTGACCGTCGACGAGGCGGGCGGCATCCCCCTCGACGGCATCGCGAGGCTGCGGCTCGGGTGCGAGCTGGACGGCGGCGAACTGCGCTTCCACTACGACACCGGCTCGGGCCGGCGCCCCGTCGGCGAGCCGGCCGACGCGACCGTGCTCTCCGACGAGCACGCCGAGGACGTCCACGAAGGACAGGTCAGGGCCATGGGCTTCACGGGCGCCTTCGTCGGCCTGTGGGTCTGGGACCTCACCGGACGAGGCCACCACGCCGACTACGACCGGGCGACGTTCACAGCCGAGGGGTGAGCGCCCGCGGACCCCGCGGCCGTCAGCTCACCCGGAGGCGGCGGGGGAGCGGGTCTGCGCCTTCTGGAACGCGGGTGTGTCGGAGGCAGGCTGCTGGTGGACCAGCAGGAACCGCCAGGTCTCCTGGTCCACCCACCCGGTCGCGGGCAGACGGTAGTACTCCTGGAAGAGCCGCACGGCGCGGGCCGTGGTGGGCGTGAAGATCCCCGACACCTCCGTGGCGCTCCGGCCCGTGCGGTTCAGCAACTCCTGGACAGCCAGGACCGCTTCCCCCTCGGCCCCGGGCTTGACGTCCACCACCAGCCACGGCCAGGTGTCGTCACCCACCTTGCCGTCGGTCGGGAGCTGTCTGCCGCGCTGGAAGTCCATGACGGCGGCCTGCGTCCTGTCACCGATGATGCCGTCCACCTCCAGGTCGTAGTGGCGCTCCACGAGCAGGTGCTGCACCGCGCGGCCCAGGGTGAACTGGTCCTCGTGCTTCTTCTTCTTGACCAGCGGCCAGTGAGGGTCCGCGTCGTCGGAGAGGACCACGCCGGGTGCTCCGGCGGCGCTCGCCGCCGCCGATCCCTGCGGCGCCCACCCACCTTGCAGGAGCGCTCCGGCGAGGAAGGAGGTGACCAGCAGCGCCAGCGTCACGGGCAGCGCCCACCAGGAGTGGAGCCACCCCGGAGCGCCGCAGGCGTGCGGACCGGGCGCCGGTGGTCCCGGGGCGGGGTGCGGGACCACGCCGGTGCTCGCGGGCTCGGGCGGTGACGCCCCGCCGACGGAGGCGGGACGGACCTGCTCCTCCGACGCGGCCCGCCACCACGCCCTTGCCCGGTCCAGTTCCGCTGCGGGAGCGCGCAAGTGGACGTGCAGCGCCTCCACGATCCGGAGGGGAGCGGTGGAGGGATGATTCCGGTTCAGATACCGCGAGAGCGTGGTCTGGTCGATGCCCAGCCGGGAGGCGAGCGCCTGCTGAGTCGGCCGCGTACTCGGGTCGGCGCCTCCGGCCCGCTCCCACCAGCTGCGGAGCAGCTCGGCCAGCGCCGCTCCCGGCGGTGTGCCCGGCGGGGCACCTCGTGGTGCCTCCGGGGCCCCACTCTCCTGTGCGCGCGCCATGGTGACCTCCCGGTGTCCCGACGACGGCCGTGGCGTCCCGCTTTCGCGTCGACTGCTCCACGGCATAGCGGCATAACGGCAGGTCAGGCGCGTGCATGGTGGCATACATGGACGCATCGGCCTGCATGGGGCCAGAGCGTAGCGAGTCGGGTGGGCCGTCCGGCATGCTGATCGCGCCGACAGCGGCGTGACCGGCCGCCGGGCCGTCGCACGATCCGGCGGCGGAGCCGGGCACACCCGGGCCGACTCCGGTCGTGCCGGCCGAGTGCGCCCGTACCCGGATTCACCTGACCGAGTGACGGAGGGCCCGCCCCCACGACCTCGGCACCACCACGCTCTCCACCGCTCGGCGCACGCTCATCCACCCAGTGAAAGAAGGACCTCGGCATGTTCCTCCGCCGTACCCCGGACGCCTCCGCTCCCCTCCCGTTCGCCGCCTCCCTCGCTCCCGTTCCGCCCGTCGCTCCCGCCAGGAGCCGAAAGGCTTTGTGCGGGCGCGCCCTCGGGGCCGTCGTGGCGGCGGCGAGCGCCGCGGCGCTGCTCGCCGGTCCGGCCGCGCCGCGCGCGGACGCCGCCCCGTCCGGCAGCTACCGGGTCTCCGGCATCGACACCAGCCACCACAACCACCCCGGTGACCAGGCGATCGACTGGGCCCGGGTGCGCGCGGCCGGTCACGCCTTCATGTTCGCCAAGGCCACCGAGGGAGCCACCGAGCAGGACCGCTGGTTCGCCCGTGACATGCAGGGAGCGAAGGAGGCAGGGCTGATCCGCGGCGCCTACCACCTCTACGGCAGGACACCGGGCGCCGAGCAGGCGCGGAACCTCGTGAAGGCGATGAAGAGCGCCGGATACACCGGAAGAGCGGCCGGCGAACTGCCCCCGGCGATCGACCTGGAGCTGCGCGACGGCACGGCCTGCCCGGCGAACTTCAGCGCCGGCCAACTGCGCGACTTCCTCAGGGTCGTCGACGACGAACTGGGGGTGCGGCCGATCGTCTACACCACCCCTTCCTTCGTCAACACCTGCATGCGGAAGGACGGTTCGCCCTTCCGCGGCCACCTGCTCTGGCAGCCCCGCTACCGCAGCGGCCAAGCGGAGCCGAAAAGCGTCCCCGGGGCCGGCGCGGAGTGGACGTTCTGGCAGCACAGCGAGGAGGGCGTCGTGACCGGCACGCCCAAGACGTCCAGGACCGACCTCGACGTCTTCCGGGGCACACGCGCCGAACTCCGCCGGCTCGCCCACCTGCCCAGCTGACGGAGCGGGCGGAACCGCACCGGCACGTCACCCGGCGGGCGGCCGGCGGGTGACTCCCGCCCCCCGGTGTGCCGGTGCCGTACTGCCGCGCTCGATCAGCAGGGGGAGCGGCACCCGCACGGTGCGGGCCGGGCCGCCGTCGAGCAGCGCCGTCAGTTCCCGCGCCGCCAGCCGGCCGAAGGCGACCGGATCCCGGGACAGCGCGGTGAGCCACGGAGTGGTCAGACGGCAGAGCGCGGAGTCCTCCCACGACACGACGGACAGGTCGTCAGGGATGCCCAGACCGAGACCCGTGGCGACCGCGGCTCCCGCTGCGGCCATCACGTCGTTGTCGTAGACCAGGGCGGTCGGCGGGGCCGGCCGCTCCAGCACCCGGCGGGTGGCCGCCGCCCCTTCGATGTCGGAGTAGTCGGTGGTCACCGAGTGGGCCTCGGCGAGCCCGCGCCGGTCGGCCTCGATCCGGAGTGACCGGATGCGCCGGTCGGTATGTGCGAGGGTGGGCAGACCGGCGATGTGCACGATGCGCCGGTGCCCCAGTTCGTGCAGGCGGCCGACGACCGCAGCCATGGCACCGGCGTCGTCGGCGCGGATCTGCGACAGGCGCGGGTGCGGGCCCGTGTCCCCGCCGGGCAGCGAGCCGATGACGACGGCGTGCAGTCCCAGTTCGTCGAGCAGGTCCGCGCGGGGATCGTCGGTCCGCGGATCGACCACGAGCACGCCGTCCACCCGGTGCTCCGCCCACCAGCGCCGGTAGACCGCGCACTCGGCCGTCATGTCCTCGACGACCTGGAAGAGCAGTCCGAGTTGGCGCTCGGCCAGGACTTCCTGGATCCCGGAGATCAGTTGCAGGAAGAAGGAGTCCACGCCCAGGCCGGCCGCCGGGCGCGCCACCACCAGCCCCACGGTGGCCGAGCCCTCGCCGGACAGGGCCCGCGCCGCCGTACTGGGCCGCCAGCCCAGTTGTTCGGCCACCCGCCGGACGCGGTCGCGTGTCGCCTCCGAGACGCCCGGCCGCCCGTTGAGGGCGAACGACACCGCGCTCTCGGAGACGTTCGCGCGCTGGGCGATGTCCTTCATGGTCGGCCGGCGTGCCGGTGTGCGTCTGGTCGGCGACCTGTCCTCGGCCGACGGCCCCTCTGGTGTCACCCGGTGCCTCTTTCGCGTTCCCGTGAGGTCGGCGCGTTTGCCGGACCCGTGGGGAGTGTAAGCCTTGCCGGGCGTCGGGTCGAGAGATGTCAACGACGACCTAATGCGCTTGAGTCGAGAGGTCATAAAGCGCATTAGTTATCGAGTGCATCCGCCGTTTTGCACCCTGCTGACCTGCAGTGATGTTGTAAACATAGGGAAATGTTCGATGAATGTATTGACTTTCCCCCGGGGTGCCCAGCAGGCTCAGTCGAGCGAAGGCGGCAGCCGAGTCCGCGACTCCGTCGCCTCCGCATGCCTGGTCCGAGCAAAGGAGCCGTTCACCGTGCGCATCTCCCGCAGAGCAGTCACCGCCGCCGTCGTCCTCGCCACCGTCCTCCCGCTGAGCGCCTGCGGTCAGGGCTCCGACGCCGGGTCGTCCGACGCGTCGGGCAAGGTCGAAGGGAAGATCACCTTCCAGACCTGGAACCTGCAGGCGAACTTCAAGGACTACTTCGACGGCGTGATCGCCGGCTTCGAGAAGGAGTACCCGGGCACCGAGGTCACGTGGGTGGACCGCCCGGGGGAGGGGTACGCGGACAAGATCAGCGCAGACGCGGCCGGCGGCACCCTGCCGGACGTCGTGAACGTCTCGCCCGACCTGGTGGCCCCGCTGGCCAAGGCGGGCCTCGCGCTGGACCTGGACCAGGCGGCGGCGAAGTACGAGAAGGAGTACCTGCCGGGTGCCTGGGCGAGCCATCAGGTCCCGGGACTCGACGGCACGTTCGCCTTCCCCTGGTACCTCAACACCGGACCGATGTTCTACAACAAGGGGCTGCTGAAGAAGGCCGGACTCGATCCCTCCAAGCCTCCGGCCACCTACGACGAGGTCTTCGCCGACGGGCTCCAGCTGGCGGCGGCGAGCAAGGGCAAGGTCGCGGCGCTGGCGAACGTACCCACCATCGAGGACTTCGGCCGGTACGGCGGCGCGCTGATGAACAAGGACGGCACCGGCTTCGCCTTCAACGACGCCAAGGGCATCGAACTCCTCACCAAGTACAAGGAGTTGTACGACGCCAAGGCGCTCGACCCGCAGGCCCTCACCGCGACCCCCGAGTCCTCGGGCCACAAGTTCCTCACCGAGTCCGTGGCGATGAACCCCGGGAGCGCCCTCGACCTCGCCACCTTCAAGAAGCAGGCACCCGGGCTCTACAAGAACATCGGGATCACCGACCAGGTCAGCAACACCGGCAAGGCCAACATGTACGTCATGGGGCTCATGGTGAACGCGCAGACGAAGCGCAAGCCCGCGGCCGTGGCCTTCGCCCACTACGTGACCGACGCGACCCGGCAGATGGAGTTCGCGAAGAAGGTCGCCATCTTCCCGAGCACGGTGGGCTCGCTCGACGATCCCTACTTCACGAAGGAGGACGGAACCGACGAGACCCGCGTCCGGGTCGCCGCGGCCAAGTCGCTGAAGACCGCGGTCAATTACACCCCGGTGCTCTTCAGCGACCAGATGAAGACCGAGCTCCGCAACCAGATAGCCAAGGCGCTCCAGGGGAAGCAGGGCCCGAAGGAAGCTCTTGACAACGCTGTCAAGGCGTGTGACCGGCTCCTGCAGCAGAGCTGAGCCCCGATGAAACCGCAAGCCGTCCGCTCGGCTCCCGCCCGCACCCCCGCACCGGCCGCCCCGCTCCCGGAGCCCGGGACCGGCCCCGCGGGGCGCGCGTCCGCCGCCCGCTCCGGCCGTCCGCCCCGGATCAGCCGCCATCTGCCGTTCAGTCCCTGGCTGTTCGCGGCGCCCGGCCTTCTCGTCGTCGGGGTGTTCAGCCTCTACCCGTTCTTCAGCACTCTGGTCAACGCCTTCACCGACCGGCGGACGCTCGTCCCCGGCACGTTCGTCGGACTGGCGAACTTCCGGGAACTGCTGCACGACGAGATGTTCTGGACGGGCCTGCGCAACAGCACGCTGTACGTACTCGGCGTCGTGCCCGCGCTCGTCGTCCTCCCGCTGCTGCTGGCGATGCTCGTCCAGCGGCACATCCCCGGCATCGGCTTCTTCCGCTCCGCCTTCTACACCCCGGTCGTGGCGTCCATCGTGGTCGTCGGACTGATCTGGGTATGGCTGCTCGACGACCGCGGTCTGATCAACTCCCTGCTGGAGACCGTGGGCATCGGCAAGATCGGCTTCCTCAGCGACCAGTGGCTGCTCCTGGTGAGCGCGATGACGGTCACGGTCTGGAAGGGCCTCGGCTACTACATGATCATTTACCTGGCCGCCCTGGCCAACGTGCCCCGGGAACTGCACGAGGCGGCGTCCGTGGACGGTGCCGGAGCCGTCCGCCGGTTCTTCACCGTCACCGTCCCCGCCATCCGCTCCACCATGGTGCTGGTGGCCGCGCTGGCCTCGGTCTCGGCCTTCAAGGTCTTCTCCGAGGTCTATCTGATGGCCGGCCCCGCCGGCGGCCCGGCCGGTGAGGACACCACCCTCGTGATGCTCGTCCAACGGGTCGGCACCGGACTGAGCGGGCGCGTCGGCTACGCCTCCGCCATCTCGGTCGTCATTTTCGTGGTGACCGTGGGGCTGATGCTGCTGGTGCTCCGCGCCGACCGCAAGGAGGACGCGTGAGCATCTTCAAGACCACCGACGCCGAGGGCCGCCGCATCCCGCTCCGGCGGCTCGTCCTGCGGTACGTACTGCTGCTCGTGGTCCTGGTCCTGACCGTCGGACCGTTCCTCTGGCAGCTCTCCACCTCGCTCAAGGGACCGACCGAGGACATCTTCAGCTCCCCGCCGAAGTTCTTCCCCAGCCATCCGACCCTGGACAACTACACCCGGGTCGCCGACACCATCCCGGTCTGGGAGTACGCGCTGAACTCCCTGAAGGTGGCCGGCGCCAACGTGGTCACCAACTGCGTGGGCTCCGCGCTGGCGGGCTACGCGCTGGCACGGCTGCGCTACCGGGGACGCCGGGCCGCCACCCTGGCCTTCATCCTCGCGATGCTGGTCCCGGTGGAGGGCATCATCATCGCCCAGTTCACCACCATGCGGGACCTCGGCCTCAACAACACCCTGCTCGGCGTGCTGCTCCCGGGATCCATCGGCGCGATGAACGTCCTCCTGCTGCGCAACGCCTTCCTCAACCTTCCCCAAGAGGTGGAGGAAGCCGCGTTCGTCGACGGTGCCAACGTGTGGCAGCGGTTCCTCCGGATCGCGCTGCCCTCCGTCAAGGGCACGCTCGCCGTCGTCGCGATCTTCGCCTTCATGGGCTCCTGGGACGACTTCCTCTGGCCCCTCATCGTGCTCAGCGACCCGGACCAGTTCACCCTGACCATCGGGCTGAACTACCTGCACGGCACCTTCGCCAACGACGAGCGGCTCGTCGCCGCGGGCACGGTCATCGCCGTGGCCCCGCTGATCGCGCTCTTCGCCTGCCTGCAGCGCTTCTTCTTCCGGGGAGTCGGCGAAGGCGCCGTCAAGGGCTGAGGGCTGTCCGGCCCCGATCCGCCGGACGCCCCCGACCGCCCGTCGCCCGCACCACAGAACCAGGACCAAAACCTCTCATGCTCTCCGCCCCGCCCCGCTTCGGCGTCAACTACACCCCCAGTCAGGGCTGGTTCCACCACTGGCTGGACTTCGACCTCGACGCCGTCCGTGCCGACCTGGACTCCGTCGCCGGACTCGGCCTCGACCACATCCGGGTCTTCCCGCTCTGGCCGCTCTTCCAGCCCAACCGCACCCTGATCCGCCCGCGCGCCGTCGAACAACTCGTCCAGCTCGCCGACGCCGCCGCCGAGCGCGGCCTCGACGTCAACGTGGACGGCCTCCAGGGCCACCTGTCGAGCTTCGACTTCCTGCCCGCGTGGACACAGACCTGGCACCGCCGCAACATCTTCACCGACCCCGACGTGGTGGCCGGCCAGGTCGCGTACCTGCGGACCCTGGCCCAGGCCCTCGCCGGCCGGCCGAACTTCATCGGCATGACCCTCGGCAACGAGATCAACCAGTTCTCCGGGAACCCGCACCCCGACCCCGACCCCCTCACTCCCGCGCAGGCGGGCGACTGGCTGCGGACCCTGCTCGACGCGTGCGAGGAGGGGGCGCCCGGAAAGCTCCACCTGCACGCCGAGTACGACGCCGCCTGGTACCTCGACGATCACGCGTTCACCCCCGCGCACGCCGCGCGCGTCGGGGCCGTCACCGCGGTCCACTCCTGGGTCTTCAACGGGACCGCCCAACGACACGGCCGGACCGGCACCGCCACCGAACACCACGCCGCCTACATGATCGAGCTCTCCAAGGCCTGGGCCCGGGACCCGCACCGGCCGGTCTGGCTCCAGGAGGTGGGCGCACCCGCACCCCTGATCCCCGCCGAGCACGCCGCCGCGTTCACCGAAGCGACCGTCGCCAACGCACTGGACTGCGAGGACGTCTGGGGCGTCACCTGGTGGTGCTCCCACGACGTCTCCCGGTCGCTGGCCGACTTCCCCGAACTGGAGTACGGCCTCGGGCTGCTGACCAACGACCGGCAGGTCAAACCGGCCGGACACGCCATCGCCCGGATCGTCCGGGAGCAGCGCGCCGCGGCCCACCGCCCCGCCCCCCGGACCACCGCCCTCGTCGTCGACGCGGGCGACGAGGAGACCGCGCCCAACCGCTCGGTCTGCGCGCCCGGCGGAGCGGTCTTCGAGGCGTTCGCCCGGCTCACCGCGGACGGGGCCCGCCCCACCGCGGTCCTCGCCCGCCACGCCGGGGACCGCGACCACCTGGCCGCGCGCGGCATCACCGAGGTCGTCGCCCCCGACCAGGTCCGGTGACCCCGACGGACACCGCGCACCCGCACAGCACCGGAATCGCAGCACGGCACGATACGGAGCAGACCATGACTCAGCCCCAGCCCCAGCCCCAGCCCCAGCCCCAGTCCCAGTCCCAGTCCCAGTCCCAGTCCCAGTCCCAGTCCCAGCCTCAGCGTCAAGCTCGGTTCCAGTCCCGGTGGCGTCCCGCCGTCCCCTCCCGCCGTACCGTGGTCCTCGCGGGAGCGGGCACCGTGGCGGCGCTCATGGCACCCGCCTTCGCTCCGACGGCATCGGCCGCCCCGGCCGCGGAGGCCGATGCCGGTGCACGTGCCGGTGCCGGTGCTGGTGGACTCCAGCCCTACGCCTCGTACTGGTTCCCGGACTCGCTGCCCGCCGGCACGCCGGGCGACGGCATCACCTGGCGCAGCCTCAAGAGCTGGCGCCCCGAGGACGACCGGGACCTGCCGTTCAACACCGCGACCGTCCCGCTCGCCGGACGCTTCACCCCGGTCCCCGCCAACACCACCGCACGGACCGGCCAGGCCCGGATCACGTCCCTGGTCGCCTTCGACCACACCGCGGGCAACCCGTCCCAGGGCTCCGCCACCGCGGACCACTACGCGCTGACCCAGTGGGCGTACATCGACGAACTCGTCTTCTGGGGCGGCTCGGCCGGTGAGGGGCTGATCCTCGCGCCCAACGCCCCCGTCGTGGACGCCGCCCACCGCAACGGCGTACCGGTGCTCGGCACCGTCTTCCTCCCCCCGGTCCACCACGGCGGCGACCTGCGCTGGACCCGGGACCTGGTGCGGCGCGACGCGGCCGGACACTTCCCGCTGGCCGCGAAGCTGGTCGAGGTCGCCACCGCCCACGGCTTCGACGGCTGGTTCCTCAACGCCGAGACCGAGGGCGGGGACGCCGCGCTCGGCGCGGACATGCTCGCCTTCGTCACCGAACTGCGCGCACGCGGCGAGGCCGCCGGGCTCCGTACCACCTGGTACGACGCCATGACCGCGGACGGCCAGGTCGGCTGGCAGGGCGCGCTGAACGACGAGAACACCGCCCTGTTCCGGGAGGCCGACTCGATGTTCGTCGACTTCCGGTGGACCCCGGACACCCTCGCCGCCTCCGGGGAACGGGCCGAGAGCGTCGGGCGGAGCCGCTACGACCTGTGGGCCGGGGTGGACGTCGAGTCCACCGGCTGGAACCGGGAGGTCGACTGGGACGCGATCGTGCCCACCGACCGCCCGCACACCGTCAGTTACGGCTTCTACCGGCCGGAGTGGACACTGAACAGCCTTCCGGCGGACCGGACCCCCGGCCAGTTCCACGTGACGGACCAGCGGTTCTGGACCGGCGACTCGCTGGACCCGTCCCGGCCCGGCCCCCCGTCCGCGTGGCGGGCACCGGCGGTGGTGGTCGCCGACCGCTCGACCGTCGACCGGCTTCCGTTCGCCACCACCTTCAACACCGGCCACGGCCTGCGGTGGTACGAGAACGGCCGGCCGGTCTCGGACACGCCGTGGAACCACCTCGGGCTCCAGGACCGTCTGCCCGGCCGCCGCTGGGTCGTCCGTACCGAGGGTGCCGCCCCGTCCGTCGCCTTCGACTTCGCCGACGCCTGGCGCGGCGGCAGCAGCCTCCTGGTCGACGGCGCCATCGAGGATCCGGCCACCGTGGACCTGTTCGAGACCCGGCTGCCCCTCACCCCGCACACCGTCGTCGAACTCACCCACCGCCTCGACCCGGACTCCGGCCCGGTCACCGTGGAACTCGCCGTCGCCCTGCGCGAACCGGACCGGCCGGGCGCACCGCCCGCATACACCCACCTGCCCGCCGGAGAGCTGCGCCCCGGGGCGGCGGGCTGGACCACCGCGACGCTGCGCCTCGGCCGGCTGCGCGGCACCGTCCACGCCCTGGGCATCCGCCTCACCGGAGCCGGAGCCGGAGCCGGAGCCAGTCCCGGCGCCGGGACTGGGACTGGGTCTGGGAGCGGCACGCGCTCCGGAACCGGCGCGGTCCGGTGGCGGCTCGGCGCGCTGGCCGTGCGCGACGGCGCCGCCACCCCGCACCCGCCGACCGCCCTGCGCGTCACCGACACGGCCGCCACCGCCGACGGCACCGCACTGCGGCTGCGCTGGCACCGCGCGCCGGGCCCGGTACGCCACTACGAGATCCACCGGGAACTCCCGGACAAAACCCGCCGTTTCCTCGGCGGGACCTGCCAGACCGCCTTCTTCCTGCCCGGAATCCGCAGGGAACCCGGCGAGAACTCCGCCCGCCTCGTGGTCACGGCCGTGGACGAGCTCTACACGCCGTCCGGTGCCGCGGTCGTGGCACACCGCTGGTAGGAGACCCCGGCAACCACCCCGGGCAAGCAGCCCGTCGAACCGCCGCAAGCAGCCCCGGCGAACCGTCGGCAAGACCCCCACCCCACCCCACCCCACCCTCATCACAACGGAGTCACCCCATGCACGACGACCGCAGCCTGGTCGAAGCCCGTCTGAAGCGGGTCCTGGACGAACGCATCCGACCCGCCGTATACCCGGAGTCCGTACCGCTGGACGTCGCCGTCTGGAACGCGCCCGGCGAGCCCGTGCCGGTCGCCGAAGGCCTGGCGGGACCCGTGGAGCCCATCGCGGTCGGCGACCGGTGGGGCGCCCCCTGGAGCACCTGCTGGTTCCGCGTCTCGGGGACGGTCCCCGCCCACTGGGCGGGCCGGACCGTCGAAGCGCTGCTCGACCTCGGCTTCGACGAGAACATGCCGGGCTTCCAGTGCGAAGGACTCGTTTACCGCCCCGACGGCACCCCCGTGAAGGGGCTCAACCCGCGCAACCAGTGGGTGCGGGTCGCAGCGCCCGCCGAGGGCGGCGAAGAGGTCCTGCTGCACGTCGAGGCCGCCTCCAACCCCGTCATCCTGGACTACCACCCCTTCCTGCCGACCCGGCTCGGCGACAAGGAGACCGCGGGCGACGAACCGCAGTACACCCTCGCCCGGATGGACCTCGCCGTCTTCGACGAGAACGTGTGGAACCTCGTCCAGGACCTCGAAGTGCTGGGCGAGCTGATGGCGGAGCTGCCCGTCGAGGGCGCCCGCCGCTGGGACATCCTGCGCGCGATCGGCCGGGCGCTCGACGCGGTCGACCTCCAGGACGTCAACGCCACCGCCGAGGCCGCCCGCGCGGAGCTGGCCGGTGTGCTCGCCACGCCCGCCGAGCCGTCCGCCCACCGCATCAGCGCCGTGGGCCACGCCCACATCGACTCCGCCTGGCTGTGGCCGCTGCGCGAGACCGTCCGCAAGGTCGCCCGCACGACGTCCAACATGACGGCCCTGCTGGAGGACGAACCCGACTTCGTCTTCGCGATGTCCCAGGCCCAGCAGTTCGCCTGGATCAAGGAACACCGCCCCGAGGTCTACGACAAGGTCAAGAAGGCCGTCGCGGAGGGCCGGTTCGTGCCGTCCGGCGGCATGTGGGTCGAGTCGGACACCAACATGCCCGGTTCCGAGGCGATGGCCCGTCAGTTCGTGCACGGCAAGCGCTTCTTCCTCGACGAGTTCGGCATCGAGAACGACGAGGCGTGGCTCCCCGACACCTTCGGCTTCGCCGCCGGTCTGCCGCAGATCATCAAGGCCGCGGGCTCCAAGTGGCTGCTCACGCAGAAGATCTCCTGGAGCCAGACCAACAAGTTCCCGCACCACACCTTCCGTTGGGAAGGCATCGACGGCACCCGGATCTTCACCCACTTCCCGCCGGTCGACACCTACAACTGCTCCATGAAGGGCAGCGAGATCGCCCACGCGGCGGACAACTTCAAGGACAAGGGAGTCGCCCGCCACTCGCTCGCCCCGACCGGCTGGGGCGACGGCGGCGGCGGCACGACCCGCGAGATGATCGCGAAGGCCGGCCGGCTGCGCAGCCTGGAAGGGTCCGCGACCGTCGCATGGGAGAAGCCCGCCGACTTCTTCGCCAAGGCCGAGGCCGAATACCCGGACGCACCCGTCTGGGTGGGGGAGCTGTACCTGGAGCTCCACCGGGCCACGCTCACCAGCCAGGCGAAGACCAAGCAGGGCAACCGCCGCAGCGAACACCTCCTGCGCGAGGCGGAGCTGTGGGCCGCCACCGCCGCCGTGCGGGAGGATTTCGCCTACCCCTACGAGCAGTTGGACCGGATCTGGAAGACGGTCCTGCTCCACCAGTTCCACGACATCCTGCCCGGGTCGTCGATCGCCTGGGTGCACCGCGAGGCCGAGAGGACCTACGCGGCCGTCGCGGGCGAACTGAACGGCATCATCGACGCGGCGCAGCGCGCCCTGGCGGGGAACCCGTCCGCCGGACGCGAACTGCTCTTCAACTCCGCCCCGCACACCCGCGACGGAGTACCGGCCGGAGCCGCCGCCACCGCGACCCCCGGAGAGCGGGGACGGCTCACCCCGCGCGAGGACGGCGGGTTCGTGCTCGACAACGGGCTGCTCCGCGTGGAGATCGACGCCCGCGGCCTCGTCGTGTCGGCGTACGACCTCGCCGCCGAGCGCGAGAGCGTCGCACCCGGGCACGCGGCCAACCTGCTCCAGATCCACCCCGACTTCCCGAACATGTGGGACGCCTGGGACGTCGACGCCTTCTACCGGAACACCGTCACCGACCTCACCAACCTCGACGAACTCACCCCGGTCGAGGACACGGCCGCGGTCGGCGTCCGGATCGTCCGGAGCTTCGGCAGCTCCCGGGTGACCCAGCTGCTGACCCTCGCCCCGGGGGCCAAGCGCCTCGACATCGACACCGAAGTCGACTGGCACGAGACGGAGAAATTCCTCAAGGCCGCGTTCCCGCTGGACGTGCACGCCGACCGCTACGCCTCCGAGACGCAGTTCGGGCACTTCTACCGGGCCACCCACACCAACACCAGCTGGGAGGCGGCCAAGTTCGAGGCGTGCAACCACCGCTTCGTCCACCTGGAGGAGCCGGGCTGGGGCGTGGCGCTCGTCAACGACTCGACGTACGGGCACGACGTCACCCGCACCGTGCGCACCTCGGACGCGGGTACCACCACCACCGTGCGGGTGTCCCTGCTGCGCGCCCCCCGCTTCCCCGACCCGGAGACCGACCAGGGCGTGCACCGCTTCCGGCACGCGCTCGCCCCGGGCGCCACGATCGGCGACGCGGTCCGTGAGGGCTTCCGCATCAACCTCCCCGAGCGCCGGGTGACCGGCGGGAGCGAGGTCGCCCCCCTGGTCACGGTCGACAACCCGGCCGTCGTCGTCAGCGCGGTCAAGCTGGCCGCCGACGCCAGTGGTGACCTGGTCGTACGGCTCTACGAGTCCACCGGCGGCCGGGCCAGGGTCCGCCTCGGCTTCGGCTTCGAGGCCACTGGCATCACGGTGACCGACCTGCTGGAGCGGACGCTGGACGAGGCCACGGCGCCGGAGCTCACCGACGCGGGCGCGGCTCTCACCCTGCGCCCGTTCGAGCTGGTCACCCTGCGGCTCGCCCGCCGCTGAGGCACGGCGTGGGGACCGGTGGTGCCGACCCGGTCCCCACGCCCGCGGACTCCTCGCGTTCTGCCGTCAGCGCCCCGTCGTCTTGAGTGGGCGGTCCTCACGCGCGTGCGCCTGCCGTCAGCGCCCCGACGTCTTCAGGAAGACCGGGTTGGTGAGTGCGGCCATCGGGCCGAACATCAGGGCCTCGCCCATGGTGTTGCCCTGCCCCGCCGAACCGTTCGCCATCGGGTGGCGGACCTCGGCGCGCACGTACGCGGCGAGCGACGTGGTCGTACGCCACACCACCGTGCCGGCGCCCTCGGCGCTCAGCGACTCCTGGTGCATCTGGCCCTCGTCGGTGATGAAGCGGACCGTGCCGTTCGGTACGCCCTTCACGTCGAGGCGGACGTCCACCGGCGCGTCGGCGGGCGCCTTGAGGGTCTCGCCGATCCCGGCCTGCCGCGCGTCGCCGCTCACGGTGAAGGCCAGCTCCACCGCGGCGGACTCGGCGATCCAGCTGCGTCCGGCGCGGATTGCGTCCATGACCGCGTCGGTCCGCAGGTCGTCGGCGAGCACCACGTTGTGCGGCAGGCCGATGACCTGCGGGCTGCTGTGGGCGTCGCTGTTGCCCATGGCCGGCAGCGGGCGACCGCCCGAGCGCACCGCCTCGCCGATCTTCTGGTCCCAGGTGCTGACGGCGTGCTCGTCGTCGTACGTCCACGGGCCGGTCCACACCTCGGTGGCGTCCGCCTCGTCGAAGCCGAACTTCCACTGGCTCGCCACGTACGCGCAGTACATGTGGGCGGGCACCACGAGGCCGCCGCCGCGGCGCACCTGGCGGGCGAAGCGGGGGAAGGCGTCGTCGCGGTTGCGGTAGCGCCAGTCGATCCACTCGCCGGGGGGAAGGCCGAGGGCGAGCCAGTGGCCGTTGCGGGTGGTGACCTCCTCACCGGTGATGATCAGCAGGTCGGAACCGGCGTGCTCGCCCCACACCGCGTGCGCGGACGAGGTGTTGTGGTCGGTGGAGACCATGAAGTCCAGCCCCGCGTCCCGCGCACCGGCCGCCACCTCGGCGGGCAGGCGCTTGCCGTCGGAGTGGACCGTGTGCAGGTGGCAGTCGCCCCGGTACCAGGCACGGCCGCGGCCCCTGGCCCGCTGCGGCGGGAAGCTGCGGGGAGCGGCCGGGCCGGGCTCGCCGTAGGTCAGGGTCACCTGGACCTGGTAGTTCAGCCCCTGCGGCGCGACCTGGTACGGCCCGAGCACGATGTGCCAGGTGCCACGGCCGACCTCGCCGGGCAGGTAGCCGGGCGTCGCCTCGCTGTTGCTGATCTCGAAGGAGGTGCGCGAACCGCCGGACCATCCCCGGAAGCCGCGCCCGCCCAGCCCGATGCCGCGCTCGTCGAAGATGCCGATGTCGCAGGAGTTGCCGGGCGTGCCGGAGGGGACCGCGGGCTTGTCGTACGCGTAGGACACGGCGATCTTCCGCACGCCGGACGGGACCTCGACGGGGAGGTAGACGAAGTCGGCCACGCCGGTGGCCAGATGACCGCTGATGACGTGCGTCGCCTCCGAGCCCTGGGGGGCAGGCTGCGCCGCCCGGGCCGGAGGGGCGAACGTCATCGGAGCGAGGGTGAGGGCAGCCGCACCGGCGACACCCGCCGCCAGCAGCCCGCGGCGCCCCGGACCGTCCCCGGGTTCGCCGGTCCGTCCGGCGTCGGGGCGGAGGATGTCCGCCTGGTGCTCGCAGTGTCCGTCAAGGCACATGGGTCGTCCTCAGCAAAGTGTGTTCCGGTGCGGACTGTCCCGGGACAGTCCCTGAAATCCGCTTGCGTCCCGACTCTTGATGATCTTCGTGAACACGGTGTGGCCCCGGCGTGACGGCGCGAGGTATCGACGGTGGCGGAAGCACGCGGTCGGGGGCCGGGTCGCCGACCCGCGTGGGCACGGAGTCCAGCTCACCGACGGCGCGTGCCCGTCGGACGGGTCCAGCCGGGCGCCGGACGAAAGAGAAAGGTTCCAGGGCACCATTCGGACCACCAATAACTGAAAACAGCGGGTGTTCCGGGGTTTGCGTGAACCAGAAAGAGACGTTTCACCAACGACAGGTAAAACGCCAGCTTGCCACTATCATCGGCCCATGGATCTGGCCTCCGATCGCCTTTCACCCCGCAACAGAACCAGGGAAGAAGTCTTCCGGGTCATTCAAGGCGGCGGTGCGCTCACGCGTGCGCAACTCGTGGAAGCCACCGGTCTGTCCCGGAGCACCGTCAATCACGCGGTCTCCCGGCTGATCGCCGAGGAGCGGGTGAAGGAGGAGGACCCGGAGGCGAAGGGGCCGGGGAGCGGCAGCGGACGCCCGGCGGGCGTGCTGAGATGCGTTCCCGGCGGGGCCAGTTCGGCGGCGCTCGACTTCGGGCACACCCACGTCAAGGTCGCCGTCGTCGACGACACGGGCCGGATGCTGGCCCAGCGGCGTGCCGACCTGGACGTCGACCTGCGCGCGTCCGAGGCCATGGACGCTGCGGCGGACCTGCTCGCGGAACTCCGAGGCGAGCATGCCGTCGACGATCTCTCGACCGTGGTAGCGGGGATCCCAGGACCGCTCGACTCGGCCACCGGGCTGGTGCGGTCGCCCACCATCCTCTCCAGCTGGGTCGGCCTCGACCCCGGGAGGGAACTCGAACGCCGGCTGGGCCTGCGGGTCCACGTCGAGAACGACGCCGTGCTCGGGGCCTACGGCGAACTGAGGTGCGGTGCGGGCCAGGGCTACTCCGACTTCCTGTACGTGAAGGCGTCCCACGGCATCGGCGCGGGGATGGTGCTCGGCGGGGAGCCGTACCGGGGAGCACTCGGCATAGCCGGGGAGATCGGCCACACGCCGCTGCCCGGCTACACGGAGCTGTGCCGGTGCGGCAGACGCGGCTGCCTGGAAGCGGTGGTCTCGGTCGAGTCCGTCAAGGCGCAGATCGCCCACACCCATCCCGGCCTGGGCTCCGGCGCCTCCTTCGGGGACCGGCCGGACGATCCGACCACCTGGCGGATCCTGAACGACGCGGGCCGCATCCTCGGCGAGGTGCTCTCCGTCCTGAGCAACCTGCTCAACCCGGCCGCGGTCATCATCGGTGGCGAGCTCGGCGCCGCCGGCGGCGCGCTTCTGGAGGGGGTGGCGGCGACGGTGCAGCGCAGCGCCCAGCCCGCCATCGCCGCGTCCCTCGACGTTCTCCCCGCCCAGCTGGGAAGGGACGCGGAGCTGATCGGCGCGGCGGCGCTCGCCGCCGCTTTCGCGCGGAAGTGACAGGCGGCCGAAGCCCATGGGAGCGCTCCCGCGCGCCTGGTGACGTCTGAGCGTGGGGCGTCCCGTCCCCCGAGTCGGCCCGTCGGCGACTCCGTGAGCGGTGCGCGGGCGGTACCGGGCCCGGCGTCGACGGCGATCGCGCGTCCGGTGCGGGGCCAGCCGGAGCGCGTGCGGCCGGCGCGCGTGCGGTCGGTTGCCGCCGACGTGCCGAGGGAGAGCCGTTGGTCGTGACCGGTTTCCGCCGGCCGGGTCTGGACGTGCGGGTCCGGGCGTCCAGGGTCCGGGCGTGCGGCGCGGGTGCGCGACGGGTGCCGCCCTCCCGGCCGCTTCGGTGGACGAGGGTGCACTCCGGACGAACGAGGGCATCCAGCAGGGGCTTTGTCCTCGGAGCGGAAAAAGTCTGCGCGAATCGACGCACGACTTCTTCACGGCCGTGCCATTGGCTGCTACGTTCCACCGAAAGCCGGATCCGCAAGTCCCGGGAACCCAGGTCGAGTTGTGGTGAGGAGGGGCACGTGAGACGCATGACCGAGCGACCGGCCAACGCCCACCAGGCCCACCTGCTCAAGCTGTTGCGCGACCACGGTCCCCAGTCCCGGGCGCGCCTCGGCGAACAGGTCGACCTCTCGCGGTCGAGACTGGCCGTGGAGGTGGACCGGCTGCTGGAGACCGGGCTCGTGGCCGCCGACGGCCTCGCCGCCTCACGCGGCGGACGCCGGTCCCACAACGTCCGGCTCGCACCGGGGCTCCGCTTCCTCGGCGTCGACATCGGCGCGACCTCGGTCGACGTCGCCGTCACCAACGCCGAGCTGGAGGTGCTCGGCCACCTCAACCGGACCATGGACGTACGCGAGGGCCCCGTCGCGGTCTTCGAGCACGTGCTGGACCTGGCGGCGGAGCTGAGGAAATCGGGACTCGCGGAAGGCTTCGACGGCGCCGGTGTCGGAGTACCCGGACCGGTCAGCTTTCCCGAGGGCGTTCCGGTCGCACCGCCGATCATGCCCGGCTGGGACGGTTTCCCCGTGCGGGAGGTGCTCGGCCAGGAACTCGGCTGCCCGGTCATGGTCGACAACGACGTGAACCTGATGGCCATGGGGGAGCGGCACGCGGGCGTGGCCCGCTCGGTGACCGACTTCCTCTGCGTCAAGATCGGAACCGGCATCGGGTGCGGCATCGTCGCCGGCGGTGAGGTCCACCGCGGAGTGACGGGCAGTGCCGGAGACATCGGGCACATCCAGGCCGTCCCCGGCGGCCGGCCGTGCACCTGCGGCAACCGGGGCTGCCTGGAAGCGCACTTCGGCGGTGCGGCGCTCGCCCGCGACGCGACCGAAGCGGCCCAGCAGGGCCTGTCCGCCGACCTCGCGGCCCGGCTCGCGGCGAAGGGCACCCTCACGGGCGTCGACGTCACAGCCGCCGCGGCGGCGGGGGACGCCATCGCCCTCGACCTGATCCGCGCGGGCGGCACCCACGTCGGGCAGGTCATCGCCGGCCTCGTCTCCTTCTTCAACCCCGGTCTGGTGGTGATCGGCGGCGGAGTGACCGGCCTCGGCCACACCCTGCTCGCGGCCATCCGCAGCCAGGTCTACCGCCAGTCACTGCCCCTGGCGACCGGCAACCTGCCGATCGTCCTCGGGGAACTGGGCCACGACGCCGGAGTCATCGGTGCCGCCCGGCTCATCAGCGACCACCTCTTCTCACCCGCGTAGGGCGTTCCCCGCCAACGGCTCCCCTCCCGGTACAGCGCACCGCACCACCCCGCTCGCACCGCCCGCACGGCTCCGCTCCGCACCGCCCGCACGGCTCCGCAGGTCCGCACAGCTCCGTACCTTCCGTACGGCCACAGCCACTGCCGCTCCGTACCGCCCGCACCGCACAGCGAGTCACCGTCCCGCACCGCACGGCGAGTCACCGTCCCGCACCGCACGGCGAGTCACCGCACTCCACGGCTCGGCGAGTCGCGCACCGCGAGCCGCCGTACCGCCGCGATCCGCACAGCGCGTCCTCGTACCGCTCCAGCACGCCCGAATCCGACCCGACCGACCAGGTGCTCCTGCCCTGACCGAGGCCGTACGTCTGCCGAGGGGAACCCACATGGCACTCCAGCCACCGCTGCTCCACATGTCCGGCATCACCAAGTCGTTCCCCGGTGTCCGCGCCCTGGACGGCGTCGACCTGGAGGTCCAGGCCGGCGAAGTGCACTGCCTGCTCGGCCAGAACGGTGCCGGCAAGTCCACCCTGATCAAGGTCCTCGCGGGTGCCCACCAGCCGGACACCGGCACCATCCACTGGCGCGGCGAGGCCGTGACCCTGCGCTCGCCCATCGCCGCCATGCGTCTCGGCATCGCCACCATCTACCAGGAACTCGACCTGGTGGAGCACCTGTCGGTCGCGGAGAACATCCACCTCGGCCACGAGCCGACCACCGCCGGGTTCGTGGTCAGGAGCCGAGCCGCGCGCACCTCGTCCACCGAACTCCTGCGGCGTCTGGGCCACCCGGAGATCGACCCCGCCCGTCTCGTCGGGGAACTGTCGGCCGCACAGCAGCAGATCGTCTCGATGGCCCGCGCGCTCTCCCACGACGTCCGGCTCATCGTCATGGACGAGCCGTCCGCCGCCCTCGACCCGGACGAGGTCGACAACCTGTTCCGGATCGTCGGGGCGCTGACCGCGGAAGGCGTGGCGGTGGTCTACATCTCGCACCGCCTGGAGGAGATCCGCCGCATCGGAGACCGGGTGACCGTGCTCAAGGACGGCCGGGCGGTCGCGGGCGGACTGCCCGCGGAGTCCACCCCGACCCACGACATCGTCGCCCTGATGACCGGGCGGAACGTCGAGTACGTCTTCCCCCGGCGGCCGGCGTCCCCGCCCGAGGGGCCCGCGGTCCTGGAGCTCCGCGGGCTCTCCCGCGCAGGCGAGTTCGCGCCGCTTGACCTCACCGTCCGCCCCGGCGAGATCGTGGGGCTCGCCGGCCTCGTCGGCTCCGGCCGCTCCGAGATCCTGGAGACCCTCTACGGCGCCCGCAGGCCGACGACCGGACAGGTGCTCGTCGACGGAACCCCGCTCCGGCCGGGCAGCGTGCGCGCTGCGGTCCGGGCCGGTATCGGCCTCGCCCCCGAGGAGCGCAAGGCGCAGGCGCTGCTGATGCTGGAGTCGGTCACCCGCAACGTCTCCCTCTCCACCCTCTCCCGCTTCTCCCGCGCCGGCTGGCTCGACCGCCGCGGGGAACGGGAAGCCGCCCGCGCGGCCACCCGTGAACTGTCCCTGCGCCCCGACAACCCCTCGGTGCCCGTCCGCACCCTCTCCGGCGGGAACCAGCAGAAGGCGGTGCTCGCCCGCTGGCTGCTGCGCGGCTGCCGCGTGCTGCTGCTCGACGAACCGACCCGGGGCGTCGACGTGGGAGCCCGCGCCGAGCTGTACGCGGTGGTGCGGCGGCTGGCCGACGAAGGACTCGCGGTGCTGCTCGTGTCCAGCGAGGTCCCCGAAGTGCTGGGCCTCGCCGACCGCGTGCTGGTGCTGCGCGAGGGCCGCGTCGTGCACGAGGCGCCGGCCCGAGAACTCGACGAACACCGCGTACTCGACATCGTTCTGGAAGGAAGCCCGGCATCATGACGCAGCACGCCTCCCCGCCCCGCGACAGCACCGACAAGGCGCAACCGGCCGGCACCCTCCCCGTCTGGCGCTCCCTGCTGGCGCGCGCTGACATCCGCACCCTTTCGCTGCTCGGCGTGCTGGTCGCCCTCGCCGTCGTCGGCGGCATCACCAAACCGGACGAGTTCCTGGACACCCAGAACCTCCAACTCGTCCTCACCCAGGCATCGGTGATCGGCGTCGTCACGGTCGGCATGACCTTCGTCATCACCTCCGGAGGCATCGACCTGTCGGTCGGCGCCGTGGTCGCCCTCGCCTCGGTGTGGGCGACCACGGTGGCCACCCAGGAGTTCGGATTCGCGGGCATCCTCTTCACCGCCCTGCTCGTCGGCGTGGCCTGCGGTTTCGTCAACGGGCTGCTCATCTCCTTCGGCGGCATGGTCCCGTTCATCGCGACCCTCGCCATGCTCGCCTCGGCCCGCGGGCTCGCGCTCCAGATCACCGACGGCAAGACCCAGATCGTCACGGTCGACGGGCTCCTCGGCCTCGGCGAGCGCGACTCGTACGTACTCGGCATCCCGCCCCTCGTCCTGGTGTTCGCAGCCGTGACCGTCGTCGGCTGGCTGGTGCTCAACCGCACCACCTTCGGGCGCCGTACGATCGCCGTCGGCGGCAACGCCGAGGCGGCCCGGCTCGCCGGCATCGACGTACGCCGCCAGCGGCTCTACCTCTACCTGCTGTCCGGACTGTGCTGCGGCATCGCCGCCTTCATGCTGATCATCCTCTCCGGGTCCGGACAGAACACCAACGGCAATCTCTACGAACTCGACGCCATCGCCGCCGCGATCATCGGCGGAACCCTGCTCAGCGGGGGACGCGGCACCATCACCGGGTCCGTGCTCGGCGTCCTGATCTTCACCACGATCACCAACATCTTCGCCCTGAACAACCTGCAGAGCGACGTCCAGCAGATTGCCAAGGGCGCGATCATCGTCGCCGCGGTGCTCGTCCAGCGCCGCACCGCGAGCACGACCTGAGGAAGGGGTTCACCGTCATGTCACACCTCACCAGCCGCAGAGGGCTGCTCTTCGGGAGCGCCGCCATCTCCGCCGGAGCGCTGCTCACCGGTTGCACGAGCAATGAGAGCAAGGACGAGAAGCCCGCCGCCGCCGAGCGGCCGGCCGCCGACGACCAGCCCGGCAAGCCGGTCACCATCGGGTTCGCCGGCCCCCAGGCCGACCACGGCTGGCTCAACGCGATCAACGACAACGCCAAGAGTCGCGCCAAGAAGTACTCGGACGTCACCCTGGAGATCACCGAGGGCTCCAACGACACCGCCGCGCAGATCGGCCAGATCGAGACCCTCATCAACAAGAAGGTCGACGTCCTGGTGATCCTCCCCGCGGACGGCAAGGCCCTCACCCAGGTCGGGCTGAAGGCGATGCGCGCCGGCATCCCGGTGATCAACCTGGACCGGATCTTCAACACCCCGCAGGCGTACCGCTGCTGGATCGGCGGCGACAACTACGGCATGGGCTTCAACGCCGGTCACTACATCGGCGAGAAGCTCAAGGGCAAGTCCGGCGCCCGCGTCGTCGAGCTCGCCGGTCTGGACAACCTGGAGCTGACCAAGCAGCGCACCCAGGGCTTCGACGACGCCCTCAAGAACTACCCCGACATCCAGAAGGTCGCCCGCCAGGCCGCCGACTTCACCGTCGAGTCCGGCCAGGCCAAGATGGCCCAGCTCCTCCAGGCGCAGTCGAAGATCGACGCCCTGTGGAACCACGACGACGACCAGGGCGTCGGCGCGCTGCGCGCCATCGAACAGGCCGGACGCGACGAGTTCCTGATGGTCGGTGGCGCCGGCGCGCTCTCCGCCTTCGAGGTGATCAAGCAGGACAGCGGGGTCCTGAAGGCCACCGTGCTGTACCCGCCGACGATGGCAGCCTCGGCCATCGACCTGGCCCGCGCACTCGGCCAGGCCAAGGGGGTCGGCGGCCTCGCCGAGTACGAGATCCCCTCGTCGATCACGCTCTACTCCGCCGTCGTCGACAAGGACAACGTCGACCAGTACATGCCCACCGGCTTCCGCTGACGGGCCAGGCCGTGTCCCCGGCGTCCCGCCGCGCGCCCGGAAACGAGGCGCGGTCCCGGACGGGCGCCGCGGACACGGCCTCCGCACCCCCACGGATCTACGAAGAGGATGAGGAGGACCCACCATGGGACACCCGGAGCAGATCGAAGGACCGGAGGCGGCGAAGCCACCGCTCCGCGTCGGAATGGTCGGATACGCCTTCATGGGCGCCGCCCACTCCCAGGGCTGGCGCACCGTGGGCCGCGTCTTCGACCTGCCCCTGAGACCGGTCCTGGCGGCCATCTGCGGCCGGGACGACGCCGCGGTCCGGGCGGCGGCCGACCGGCACGGCTGGGCGAGCGCCGAGACCGACTGGCGCGCCCTGGTGGCGCGGGACGACATCGACCTCGTCGACATCTGCACCCCCGGCGACAGCCACGCCGAGATCGCGCTGGCCGCGCTGGCCGCGGGCAAGCACGTGCTGTGCGAGAAGCCTCTCGCCAATACGGTGGCGGAAGCCTCCGCGATGGCCGTGGCCGCCGAAGAGGCAGCAGAGCGCGGGCAGTTGACGATGGTCGGCTTCAACTACCGGCGGTTGCCCGCCACGGCCCTGGCCCGCCGGATGGTGGCCGAGGGAAGGATCGGCGCGCTGCGGCACGTACGGGTGTCCTATCTCCAGGACTGGCTGGTGGACCCGTCCTTCCCGCTCACCTGGCGGCTGCGCAGGGAGCACGCCGGTTCCGGCGCGCTCGGCGACCTGGGCGCGCACATCGTCGACCTCGCCCAGTACCTGGCCGGTGAACGGCTGGCCGGTGTCTCGGCGCTCACCGAGACCTTCGTACGGCGGCGCCCGCTGCCCGCCGGGCCCACCAGCGGCCTCGCCGCCGGGGCGGTGGCCGGTACCGGGGAGGTCACCGTCGACGACGCCGCCGTCTTCACCGGCCGGTTCGCCTCCGGCGCCCTCGCGTCGTTCGAGGCCACCCGCTACGCGACCGGCCGCAAGAACGCGCTGCGCATCGAGCTCAACGGAGAACGCGGGTCGCTCTCCTTCGACCTGGAGCGCCTCAACGAGCTCGCCTTCCACGACGGCACCGAACCCGGAACGCACGCCGGGTTCCGCCGGATCCTCGTCACCGAGCCCGACCACCCCTACGTGGAGGCCTGGTGGCCCCCGGGCCACGGCCTGGGCTACGAGCACTCCTTCGTCCACCAGGCCCGCGATCTCGTGCACGCCGTCGCCGAACGGCGTGCTCCCGAGCCCTCCTTCGAGGACGGGCTGCAGGTCCAGCGGGTGCTCGCCGCGGTGGAGGAGAGCGCAGAGAAGAACTCCGTCTACACCCCGATCGTGTTCTAGAGGAGGCCCCGTGCCGCGCAGTTTCACGCTCTTCACCGGTCAGTGGGCCGACCTCCCGCTGGAGGAGGTCTGCCGCCTGGCCCGCGACTTCGGCTACGACGGCCTCGAACTCGCCTGCTGGGGAGACCACTTCGAGGTCGACAAGGCGCTCGCCGATTCCGCCTACCTGGACTCGCGGCGCGAGCTCCTGGACCGTTACGGGCTCAAGTGCTGGGCCATATCGAACCACTTGGTGGGACAGGCCGTCTGCGACGCCATCATCGACGAACGCCACCAGGCCATCCTGCCCGCCCGGATCTGGGGGGACGGCGAGGCCGAGGGCGTACGGCGGCGTGCCGCGGCCGAGATCGCCGACACCGCCCGCGCCGCGGCGGCCTTCGGCGTCGACACCGTGATCGGGTTCACCGGTTCGGCGATCTGGCACTTGGTCGCCATGTTCCCGCCCGCCCCCGAGTCGATGATCGAGCGGGGCTACCAGGACTTCGCCGACCGGTGGAACCCGATTCTGGACGTCTTCGACGCCGAAGGCGTCCGCTTCGCCCACGAGGTCCACCCCAGCGAGATCGCCTACGACTACTGGACCACCCGGCGCGCCCTGGAAGCCGTCGGCCACCGGCCCGCCTTCGGACTCAACTTCGACCCCTCCCACTTCGTGTGGCAGGACCTCGATCCGGTCGGCTTCCTCTGGGACTTCCGCGACCGGATCTACCACGTCGACTGCAAGGAAGCCCGCAAGCGCCTGGACGGACGCAACGGACGGCTCGGCTCCCACCTGCCCTGGGGCGACCCCCGCCGCGGCTGGGACTTCGTCTCCGCCGGCCACGGCGACGTCCCGTGGGAGGACGTCTTCCGGATGCTGGCCTCCATCGACTACCAGGGGCCGGTCTCCGTCGAGTGGGAGGACGCGGGTATGGACCGGCTCCAGGGCGCCCCCGAGGCCCTGGCCCGGCTCAAGGCGTTCGACTTCGACCCGCCGAAGGCATCGTTCGACGCGGCCTTCGGCACCCAGCCCTCCTGACCCGGCGGCTCCGGGGCCCGGCCGCCCGGCCGTGGGCCGTGTGGTGAAAGGCCCCGGAGTCCGCCACCGCGATCCTCGGCTCCGCTCCCCGGGACGAAGGCGCGTCCCGGCGCACCGCACCCGCCCTGACCAACCAGCCCCACTCCGGAGGCGTTCGTGCACGGCACCGACCGCACCACCCACCACCCCCACACCCCCGCACACCATCACCCACCGACGAGCGCGGCGCCCCTCCGAGGGCCGAGGGGGCTGTGATGCGTACGACCGGCAGACTGACGACGGCCGTTGCCGGAGCGGCCCTGCTCCTGGGCTGCGTGGCCGGACCCTCCGCCGCGCACCCGGCCGGGACCAAGCGCGTCCTGGTCTTCTCCAAGACGGCCGGGTTCCGCCACGACTCTATCCCCGAGGGAATCGCCGCCGTGCGCGAACTCGCGGCGCAGGGCGGCTTCGCCGTCGACGCCACGGAGGACTCCACCGCCTTCACCGCGAAGAATCTGCGGCGCTACGACGCGGTGGTGTTCCTGTCGACGACGGGAGACGTCCTCGACGACCGCCAGCAGTGGGCCTTCGAGGGGTACATCCGCCGCGGCGGCGGGTACGTGGGCGTCCACGCCGCCGCCGACACCGAGTACGACTGGGAGTTCTACGGCGGCCTGGCCGGGGCCTGGTTCCGGGCGCACCCGGCGATCCAGCCGGCCACGGTACGCGTGGAGGACCGCGCGCACCCGGCGACAGCGGGTCTGGCGCGGACGTGGGACCGTACGGACGAGTGGTACAACTACCGCTCCAACCCGCGCGAACACGCCCACGTCCTCGCCTCGCTCGACGAGTCCTCGTACCAGGGCGGCACCATGGACGGCGACCATCCGATCGCCTGGTGCCAGGAGTACCGGGGCGGTCGCGCCTTCTACACCGGTGGCGGTCACTCCAAGGAGTCGTACGCCGAACCCGCCTTCCGGCAGCACCTGCTGGGCGGGATCCGCTGGGCCATCGGCGAGGCCCAGGCCGACTGCCGGCCGGAGAACGGCTACCGGCCGCTGTTCGACGGCGCGTCCCTGGACGGCTGGCAGCAGGCGGGGCCGGGCTCCTTCACCCTGTCCGAGGACGGCACGCTGACCTCCGACGGCGGGATGGGGCTGCTCTGGTACGCGGGCCGGAGCTTCGAGTCGTACTCCCTGAAGCTCGACTGGAAGACGGAGGGCGACGACAACTCGGGTGTGTTCGTGGGCTTCCCGCCCTCCGACGACCCGTGGTCCGCCGTGGACCACGGCCACGAGATCCAGATCGACGCCACCGACACACCGGACCGCACCACGGGCTCCGTCTACGGATTCAAGTCCGCCGACCGGAAGAAGCGCGACCGCGCGCTGAACCCGCCGGGGGAGTGGAACACGTACGAGATCCGCGTCGAGGGCGAACGCCTGCGTGTCTGGCTCAACGGCGTACGGATCAACGACTTCACCAACACCGATCCGTCCCGGAGCCTGCGCGAGGGACACCTCGGCATCCAGAACCACGGAGCCGGTGACCAGGTGTCGTTCCGCGACATCCGGATCAGAGAACTCCCCTGAGGCGGGTCCGGCCCCGTTCCACCCGACGGGCGCGGCGGGCGGGGCGCGCCGTACCCCCGCCCGCCGGCCTCGTCCCGGGCCGCGCGCCGGTCCGGTCCGCTCCGGCGCCGCGCCCCGCATCCGCACGGCCCTCGCACGGCACTCGTACCGCACACGCAAGACACGCAGGGAATTCGCCCGGCAAGGAGGCTGCCATGTCTGTCATGTCCGCGTCTAATTCCGCAGCTCGGGTGGGAGTGTGGCTGATCGGCGCCCGCGGCTCCGTCGCCACCACCACCGTCGCCGGCTGCGCCGCCGTGGCCGCCGGCCTGCACCCGCCCACCGGAATGGTCACCGAGACGCCCCCGTTCGCCGCCTCGGGCCTGCCCTCCCTGGCGTCGCTGGTGTTCGGCGGACACGACGTACTGGACTGCCCGCTGCCCAAGCGCGCGGAGCAACTGGCGGCGGCCGGAGTGCTGCCGCACGGCCTCCCGGCCGCCGTGGCAGCCGAACTCGCCGCGGCGGACGCGGAGATCAGGCCGGGCGGCCCGGTGGCCGGGGACACCCGCGGCCCCGACGAGGTGATCTCCGCCTTCGCCCGGGACATCCAGGACTTCGCGGGCAGACACGGTCTGGACCGCACGGTGGTCGTCAACGTCTCCACCACCGAGCCGGCCCCCACCGGCACGAGCCTGCCGCCCAGTTCGCTGTACGCGGCGGCGGCCCTGCGCGCCGGGTGCGCGTACGTCAACTTCACCCCGTCGACGGGCCTGCACCACCCGGAACTGGCCGACGCGGTGGCGGCCTCGGGCCTGCCCTACGCGGGCCGGGACGGGAAGACCGGCCAGACGCTGCTGCGGGCCGTCCTCGGCCCCATGTTCGCCCAGCGGGCCCTGGCGGTCCGCGCCTGGTCCGGCACCAACCTGCTCGGCGGCGGAGACGGAGCCGCCCTCGCCGACCCGGCCGCCGCCGCGGCGAAGAACGCGGGCAAGGAACGGGTCCTCGCCGACACTCTCGGCACCACCCCGCAGGGCGTGGTGCACATCGACGACGTACCCGCGCTCGGCGACTGGAAGACCGCCTGGGACCACGTCGCGTTCGACGGCTTTCTCGGCACCCGGATGATCCTGCAGACCCTGTGGCAGGGCTGCGACTCGGCACTGGCCGCCCCGCTCGTCATCGACCTCGCCCGACTCGCCCTGCGCGCCCAGGAAGCCGGATTCCGGGGGCCGTTGGGCGAACTCGGGTTCTACTTCAAGGACCCGGTGGGCGACAGCCCCGCGGCGCTGGGCGAGCAGTACGCGGCGCTGCTCCGCTTCGCCGGGCGGCTGCGCGACGGGACGGCCGGGGCCGGTGCCGAGGCGGGCGGGGCCGCCGCCCCGGAGCAGCCCGCAGCGCGGGAGGCGGGGTGCTGAGGGCCTTGGTGGCGACGCTCCGGTCCGCGGTGCGTCGGCCGGGCGGCCGGAGCCCGGCCGCGGACCCCACGCCCGGACCCCGCGTACCGAACCTCCCCGCCCGCCCGGCGGACGCGCCCCGGACAACGCACCCCCCGAACACCCCGGCGGACCCACCCGCAGGCCGGGGCCCCGACCTGCGGGCCTGGGCCGAACTGCTGCGCCTCCCGGCCCTGTTCACCGTTCCCGGGGACGCACTGGCCGGAGCATCGGCGTCCGGCGGGCGGCCCGGCCCCCGTACCCTGCTGGCCATCGGATCCTCCCTCTGCCTCTACGAGGCGGGCATGGCCCTCAACGACTGGGCCGACCGGGACGAGGACGCCGCCGAGCGCCCCCACCGCCCGCTTCCCTCCGGCCGGGTGCGCCCGGGAGCTGCCCTCGCGGCGGCCTCCGTCTGCACCGCGGCGGGCCTCGCCCTGGCCGCACGGGCGGGCCGCCCCGCACTCGCCGTCGCGATCCCGCTGGCGGCGGCGGTCTGGGCGTACGACCTGGGGCTCAAACGGACCCCGGCGGGCCCCGCGGCGATGGCGGCGGCACGCGGTCTCGACCTGCTGCTCGGTGCGGCGGCTACCGGGCCCGGTACCCGCCCCGTGCGGCACGCGGCACCGTCCGCGGCGCTCCTCGCCGGTCATACCCTGGCCGTCACGGCGGTCTCCCGGCGGGAGACGACCGGCGGTACCCCGCTCGTACCGCTGGCCGCGCTCGCCACGGCCGGCGCCCTCACCCTGCTGCTCGGCGCACGGCCCGGCGCGCGCGGAACGTCCGGCGCACCCGCCCCGTCGAGGACCGTCGGGAATCTCCTGCGCACCGGCACCACCACCGGCTACGCCATGACGGCAGCCCGCCCCTACCTCCACGCGGCCCTCAACCCGTCACCCGCCCTCACCCAGCGCGCCGTCGGCGGCGGCATCCGCGCCACCATCCCGCTCCAGGCCGCGCTCTGCGCCCGCTCCGGCGCCCCGGCCACCGCCCTGCTGACCGCCGCACTGGCCCCCCTCGCCGCCAGGACCGCCCGGAAAGTGAGCATCACATGAGCCCCCCTGCCGACCTCCCCGAGCCCTCCGGAACTCCCGGGGGAACCGGTGCGCCGCTGCGCTTCGGATACGGCACCAACGGCCTGAGCGACCTCCGGCTCGACGACGCCCTCGGCCTCCTCGCCGACCTCGGCTACGACGGAGTCGGACTCACGCTCGACCACATGCACCTCGACCCGCTCGCCCCGGACCTCGGCGCGCGCACCCGGCGCGTCGCCGGCCGGCTGGCGGCGCTCGGGCTGGGCGTGACCGTGGAGACGGGCGCCCGGTACGTCCTCGACCCCCGGCGCAAGCACGGGCCCACCCTTCTCGACGCCGACCCGGCCGACCGGGCCCGCCGCACCGACCTGCTGGTCCGCGCGGTCAGGGTCGGCGCGGACCTCGGGGCCCACGCCGTGCACTGCTTCAGCGGGATCGCCCCCGACGGCACGGACCCGGACACCGCCTGGCAGCGGCTGACCGAGTCCATGGCCCCCGTCGTGGACGCCGCCGCGACCGCCGGGGTCCCCCTCGCCGTCGAACCCGAGCCCGGCCACCTCCTCGCCACCCTCGCGGACTTCCACCGGCTGCGCCACACGCTCGGCGATCCGGGGCACCTCGGCCTCACCCTCGACATCGGTCACTGCCAGTGCCTCGAACCCCTCCCTCCCGCCGACTGCGTCCGCGCCGCAGCCCCGTGGCTGCGGCACGTCCAGATCGACGACATGCGGCGCGGCGTGCACGAGCACCTGCCCTTCGGCGACGGCGACATCGACTTCCCGCCGGTCCTGGCGGCCCTCGCCGCCACCGGCTACCGGGGCCTGACCGTCGTCGAACTGCCCCGGCACTCGCACGCGGGGCCCGAGCAGGCCGCCCGGTCCCTCCCGTTCCTGCGCCGGGCCGCCACCGCCGCCACGGACCGGCGGAAGCCACCGGCCGACGCACCCCGCCCCGACGGCGCACCCCCTTCCGGCGGTGCACCCCCTCCGGACAGTGCACATCGCCCCGACGGCCCACATCGCCCGGACCGCGCATCCCCTCCGCCCGGCACGCCCACCGCCACCCCAGAAGGGAGAACCGCATGACACCCCGGACCACCTCCCCGGAAGCAGCCACCCCCTCCCCGGACACCACCGGGCCGGCCCGCACCACCCTCGCCGCCACCTCCCCCGACGCGCTGCTCGCGCTGCTGCGCGCCCGGCTCCACCCCGCCGCCCGTACCTGGCTGGACCGTGCCCTCGCCGATGCCACCGCGTCCCCGCGCGACCACGGCTCCCCGCCCGCATGGGAGGCGCGCCTCGCCGAAGCCGGCCGCCGCTGCGGCCCCGCGCACGCGGACGCCACCCGTGTCCTGCTGCTGCGCGCGGCCCGCGCCGGCCACGACACCCTCACCCGTGTCTACCGTCAGGGCACCGCCGACGAGCGCCGCGCCGTCCTGCACGCGCTGCCCGCCCTCGTACCGGGCCCGGACGCGCTTCCCCTCGTGGAGGACGCGCTGCGCACCAACGACACCCGGCTGCTGGCAGCCGCGGTCGGTCCCTACGCCGCCCGTCACCTGGGCGCCCACGCCTGGCGGCACGCCCTCCTCAAGTGCCTGTTCACGGGCGTCCCCGTCGACACGGCGGCCGACCTCGCCCGGCGCGCCCACGGCGACACCGAACTCGCCCGCATGCTCCGCGACTTCGCCGCCGAGCGCACCGCCGCCGGCCGCCCCGTGCCCGAGGATCTCCGACGGGTGCTGTCCCTGACCGGGACCTCGGCCCCGCCCGAGCCGTCGGACGACCGCCACGGAGAGGAATCCTGATGCGCCTTTTCGATCCCCACATCCACATGACCTCCCGCACCACCGACGACTACCGGGCCATGAGCGCCGCAGGCGTACGCGCCGTCGTCGAACCCTCCTTCTGGCTCGGGCAGCCCCGTACCTCGCCCGCCTCCTTCCTGGACTACTTCGACTCCTTGCTCGGCTGGGAACCCTTCCGCGCCGCGCAGTACGGCATCGCCCACCACTGCACCCTCGCCCTCAACCCGAAAGAGGCCAACGACCCCCGCTGCGCCCCGGTACTCGACGAACTGCCCCGCTACCTCGTCAAGGACCAGGTCGTCGCGGTGGGCGAGATCGGCTACGACTCCATGACCCCGGCCGAGGACACCGCTCTCGCCACCCAGCTCCAGCTGGCCGCCGACCACGGGCTGCCCGCCCTGGTGCACACCCCGCACCGGGACAAGCTCACCGGACTGCGCCGCACGCTCGACCTCGTCCGCGAGTCCGCGCTGCAGGCCGAACGGGTCCTCGTCGACCACCTCAACGAGACCACCGTCGGCCTGGCCGCCGACAGCGGCTGCTGGCTCGGCTTCTCCGTCTACCCCGACACCAAGATGGACGAGAAGCGGATGGTCGCGATCCTCCGTACCCACGGCCTCGAACGCGTCCTGGTCAACTCAGCCGCCGACTGGGGCCACAGCGACCCCCTGAAGGTCCGCAAGGTCGCCGACCTCATGCTCGCCGAGGGCTTCACCGACGACGACGTCGACCGGGTGCTGTGGCGCAACCCCGTCGCCTTCTACGGACTCAGCGGGCGCCTGAACCTGGACGCGTCCGCCACCGGACCCACCCACGAGGGCAACAGCCTCCAGCGCGGAGGGGAGTGACCCATGCGCTTCCGGCACCCCGACGGCACCGTCGTCCACCTCGCGTACTGCACCAACGTCCACCCCGCCGAGACGCTCGACGGAGTCCTCGCCCAGCTCCGCGACCACTGCGAACCCGTACGCCGCCGCCTGGGCCTCGACCGGCTCGGCATCGGCCTGTGGCTCGCGAAGGACGCCGCGGACGCCCTCGTGACCGACCCCGCCGCGCTGCGCGCGCTGCGCCTCGAACTCGCCCGGCGCGGCCTCGAAGTCGTCACCCTCAACGGATTCCCGTACCAGGGATTCGGCGACCAGGAGGTCAAGTACCGGGTCTACCAGCCGGACTGGACCGACCCCGAACGGCTCCGCCACACCCACGCGCTCGCCCGCGTCCTCGCGGCGCTGCTGCCCGACGACATCACCGAAGGGTCCATCTCCACCCTGCCGCTCGCCTGGCGCACCCCCTGGGACGACCGGCGCGCGGACGCCGCCCGCACCGCCCTGCGCACCCTCGCCGAACGCCTCGACGCCCTCGAAGAAGTGACCGGGCGCTCCATCCGGATCGGCCTGGAACCCGAACCCGGCTGCATCGTGGAGACCACCGCGGACGCCATCGCCCCGCTCACCGAGATCGCCCACGACCGCATCGGCGTCTGCGTCGACACCTGCCACCTCGCCACCTCCTTCGAGGACCCCGGCACCGCCCTGGACACGCTCACCCGGGCCGGTGTCACCGTCGTCAAGTCCCAGCTCTCGGCCGCCCTCGACGCCGGCCGCCCCCGGCTCCCCGAGGTCCGCCAGGCCCTCGCCGCGTTCGACGAGCCCCGCTTCCTCCACCAGACCCGCAGCCGGCCGCACCCGGGTGCGGCGGCCACCGGCCCGCGCGGCACCGACGACCTTGCCGAAGCGCTGAACGGCACCACCCTGCCCGACACGGACCCCTGGCGCGTCCACTTCCACGTCCCCCTGCACGCCGCCCCCGCCGCGCCCCTCACCTCCACCCTCCCCGTCATGAAGTCGGCCCTCGCCCGCCTGGTCGGCGGCCCCCACCCGCTCACCCGCCACCTGGAGGTCGAGACCTACACCTGGCAGGCGCTGCCGCCCGAACTGCGCCCCCGCGACCGGGTCCGGCTCGCCGACGGCATCGCCGCCGAACTCGACCTCGTCCGCGACCTGCTGAGCGACCTCGGCCTGAAGGAGCTGCCGTGAACGCCGAACCCGCCGGCCCGAACCCCACCCCCCTGCTCGTCCTGGACGTCGTCGGCCTCACCCCGCGCCTGCTGGAGCACATGCCGCACCTCGCGGCGCTCGCCCGCTCCGGCTCGAAGGCCGGCCTCGACACCGTGCTGCCCGCCGTCACCTGCACCGCCCAGTCCACCTTCCTCACCGGCACCACACCCGCCGGGCACGGCATCGTGGGCAACGGCTGGTACTTCCGCGAACTCGGCGACATCCTCCTGTGGCGCCAGCACAACGGCCTCGTCGCGGGCGACAAGCTGTGGGACGCGGCCCGCCGCACCCACCCCGGCTACACCGTCGCCAACATCTGCTGGTGGTACGCGATGGGCGCCGACACCGACATCACCGTCACCCCCCGCCCCGTGTACTACGCGGACGGCCGCAAGGAACCCGACTGCTACACCCGGCCCCCCGAGCTCCACGACGAACTCACCGCCGAATTCGGCACGTTCCCCCTGTTCCACTTCTGGGGCCCCGGCGCCGACCTCGTCTCCAGCCGGTGGATCGCCGACGCCACCCGGCACATCCTGCGCACCCGCACCCCCGACCTCGCCCTGTGCTACCTCCCGCACCTCGACTACGACCTCCAGCGCTACGGACCCGACGACCCGCGCTCCCACCGCGCCGCCGCCGAACTGGACGCCGTGATCGCACCGCTGCTGGACGACGCCCGCGCCGGGAACCGCACCGTCGTGGTCCTGTCCGAGTACGGCATCACCTCCGTCGACCGCCCCGTCCACATCAACCGCGCCCTGCGCCGCGCCGGACTGCTGGAGGTGCACACCCAGGACGGCATGGAGTACCTGGACCCGATGGCCTCCCGCGCCTTCGCGGTCGCCGACCACCAGATCGCCCACATCTACGTCCGCCGCCCCGAGGACCTGGAGGCCACCCGCGCCGCCCTCACCGGCCTGCCGGGCATCGACGTGCTCCTCGACGACGAGGGGAAGAAAGCCCACCACCTGGACCATCCCCGCTCCGGCGAACTCGTCGCCCTGGCCGAACCGGACGCCTGGTTCACGTACTACTACTGGCTCGACGACGCCCGCGCCCCCGACTTCGCGCCCCTCGTCGAGATCCACCGCAAACCCGGATACGACCCGGTCGAGCTGTTCGTGGATCCGCTCGACCCCTACGTCAAGGTCAAGGCGGCCACCGCGCTCGCCCGCAAGAAGCTCGGCATGCGCTACCGCATGGCGGTCGTCCCCCTCGACGCCTCACCCGTACGCGGCAGCCACGGCCGCCTCCCGGAACGCGACGAGGACGGACCGCTCCTCATCTGCTCCACCCCCCACGCGGTCGGCGACCGCGTCGCGGCCACCGACGTGAAATCCCTGCTGCTCGCCCTGGCCGGACTGCCCCGGTGACCCCCCGCACCGGACCGGCGCCGCACGGCTCCCCGGCCCCGGGTGTCAGGGAGCCCCGGCGGCCCCGTCGGCGACGGAGATCCCCAGCCGGTCCGCCACGGTGGTGAGCGCCGGCCCCAGCGGGAGCGCGACGCGGGTGACGGCATGCGTGTCGCCCCGCGTCGCGTCCCGGTTGACGATCAGCACCGGCTTTTGCTCCTCGGCAGCCTGGCGCACGAACCGCAGACCCGACATCACCGTCAGGGAGGACCCGAGGACCAGCAGCGTCGCCGCCTCACGGACCATGGCGCGGCAGCGCGCCACCCGCTCCGGGGGCACCGCCTCGCCGAAGAACACCACGTCCGGCTTGAGGACCCCGCCGCAGACCGCGCAGGGCACCACCCGGAAATCCCCGACCTGCTCGTCGGTGAGGTCGGCGTCACCGTCCGGATTGAGGCCTGCCGCCACCGGCGCGAAGCCCTCGTTGACCTCCTCCAGCCGGACGGCGAGCTCGCGGCGCGCGCTGAAGGCACCACAGGTGAGACAGACGACCCGGTCCAGGCTCCCGTGGAGCTCCACCGCGTCCCGGCTGCCGGCCGCCTGGTGCAGACCGTCGACGTTCTGGGTGATCACACCCGAGACCAGGCCGTGCCGCGCGAACGCGGCCACGGCCCGGTGCCCCGCGTTGGGGCGGGCCCGGCCGAACGTACGCCACCCGAGGTGACTGCGCGCCCAGTAGCGCCGCCGGGCAGCGGCGTCGGAGGTGAACTCCTGGTACGTCATCGGGGTGTGCCGGCTCAGGCTCCCGCCGTCCCCCCGGTAGTCGGGAATGCCCGACTCCGTGGAAATGCCCGCCCCGCTCAGCACCAGCACACCGCCGGAGGCCAGCGCCTCGGCGACGGGAGAGGGATCCGTGGTCCCGGGCGGCAGGTCTTCGGGCGGGGTCCAGGTCAGAGTGGGACGCATGCGCATGCCACCAGATTACGGCGGCCCCGCCCGACGGGTCCCGGACACCGTCACCGGCGCCGCCGCCCGTCCACGACCAGGACGCCGACCCCCGCCGCGGTGATCAGCCCGCACACCAGATGGGTGCCCAGGGAGGCACCACGGTACGAAGCCACCGTGTTGACCACCGCGGCGGCGACCGCGACCGCCCACAGAACGACGCGGACGAGATCGTTACGGGTGACGCCCCGCTGCGCCGGGACGACGGTGCGGGTGCGGGCAGGATCGGCGTGGATCATGAGAACCAAGCAGCCGGCCGGCGGGCTCGGTACGGCCGTCGCGGCGCCGGCCCCGCCTCCCCGGCAGGGCGGGGCCGGACGACCGGTGGTCTACTGGGGGTGCGGGACGCGCCCCGGAAACGTCCCGGAGGCACCCTGCCATCCCCCTCCTCCCGCCACCCCGGGGCCTGCCATGCACCCTTGCCGTGGAGCTGTCGTGAGACGAGTTCCCCGCGCCGTCGTCGCCGTCGCGGCCGTACTGTCCGTCTGCTCTCCCGCGGCGGTCGCGACCACGCCCTCCCCGGGCGTTTCCGCCGCGGTCGCGTTCGCCGCGTCCTTTGACGCACCGGCCGACCGGACGGATCCGCGCACCGAGGTCGCCACCCTCGCGATCCCGGCGATCGGCGTCGCGGACCTCCGTGTGGTCCCTTACGAGGGCACGACGGACGACACGGCCGGTACCCGCATACAGGACAGGGGAGTGGCCGCGAGCCCGTACGGCGAGGAGGGCGGCGTCGGGCCGGGCGAGACCGGGAACTACCTGGTGACGGCCCACCGGCTGTCCGCCGGAGGACCGCTGCGCGACCTCCCGTCGCTCGACCGGGGCGACCGGGTCCTCGTGACGGAGGACGGCACGGTGTACGAGTACCGGATCACCGGGACCCGGGAGACCTCGTTCCGCTCCGCCCGCTCGCTCGCCGAACAGCGGGCCGAGGTGCCGGGCAAACCCGGCGAGAAGCCGGCCCGGGCCATGATCACCCTGTCCACCTGCGCCACACCGGAGGACGACGCGGCCGGAAACCACTGGCGCGACGCCCACGACAACCCGGAGCACCGCATCGACAGGATCGGCGTACTGGTGTCCGCTCGCCCGGCGTGAACCAGGAGCGACACGCGCCCGGTGTTCCCCGCCGGGGACACCGCGCTCGGCACCCGGGCGACAGGTGTCGCAGGGGCGAGCACCCGGCTACCGTAAAGGTATGGCCAGAACCGAGCGTCAGAGCGATCGGCAGGCCGACACCGTATGCCCGGCATGTGAGCGGCCCGTCGAGAGCGTGGTCGCACGGCGCAAGACCCTAGGCATCTTCGTACCCCGCTGGGTTCCGGGCCCCTGCCACAACCCCGGCTGTCCCCGGTGCGCGGACGAGCCCGCGACCACCACGAGCCCTCCGAAACGCCACGTACGAGCCCCGCGACGCCCGGAGCCGCGCCCCTTCCACGACGGGAGCCGGTGACCCGGCCTCCGCCACCGACGGCATGGCCGGTGTGGGTGCCGGAACCGATTCCGGCAGACCGGGGCCGGGTGGTGTCCGGAGGCTTCGCTCCGTCCGGAGTGTTGCCGCGTACGGCGCCGGAGTGCGGACAGGCCCGGCACACCTCCTCGGCGAGCCATCGGCTCCTGGGAGAACGGTGGCCCCCGGGCCCCGTGCATCGACCATCCGGGTCGGCTCGGCCCGTCTTGACCGGGGCCGGGCCGGCTGTCGCGCGTGCCGCTCCTCCGTAGTGGCTTCTGTCAGGGGCGGCGCGCCGCGACCAGCACGGGCCCGCCCGGCACGGTGGGGAACTTCCGTTCGTCCTGCAGGCCGTGTGCGAGGAGAGCGTTCGTCATGCGGTCGGCGTCGTAGGCGTTTCCACCGTTGCGTACGGCGTGCCAGCCCGCGACGGCCTGGCGCAAGGGGTCGGAGGCCGCCGGGTTGGTGCCCACGATGATCCAGGCGCCCGGCTTCAGGGCCTCGATCAGCCGCGGCAGGGCCTGGGTCAGGGCGGCCTCGGCAAGGAAGGGGGCGGGCAGCCAGATCATGTCGTAGGCGCCCGGCTCCTCCAGGTCCGCGACGTCGGCGTGGCGCAGGGTGACGCGGCCGACGGCCTCGGTGCCGGCGTCGGCCAGTTCCTCGCGCGCCATGGCCAGCACGCGTTCCATGACGTCGACGCCGACGATCTTGGCGCGGGGCAGCGCCTCTGCCAGGGCCAAAGCGAGAGCAGCGATGCCGGTGCCGACATCCAGGACGCGGCTGCCCTGTACGTCCAGCCTCTCCGCGAGACCGGGCAGGGCCGGAATCACCTTGCCGGCGATGGCGCGGCCGGTGCCTGCCGACGCGCGGCCCTGGTTGCGCAGCACTTCGTCGTCCTGGTCCGCCCAGCCGCCGGTTCTGCCCTGGTCGCCCGCAGCTGCCTCCACCGCCTGCCGGAGCGAACTCAAGCGTGCTTGCGCCGCGCTGTGGTTCGTCGGGCCGTCGGGGTACCGATACGACGGGTGCAGCGCCGGTACGCCCCCGTCCCGATGTATCAGCCCGACGGCTTCCAGTACGGCGGTGCGCTGCGGGTTGGCCGCCAGGACCTCGGCCGGCGGCTTCGTTGCGACATCGTTCAGGGTGGCGATCAACGCCGCCAGCGCCCAGGTGGCGGACTCAAGGGTGGTGGACGGGTCGTCGTTCAGGTCCAAGGAGGGGACCGTGGGCGAAGGTGACGCGGACATGTGCTGAGCCTTCCTGGCTGAGGGGCTTGAATCTCTGGGGGCTGGATCCCTGAGGGGGTTGGGCCGAGCGCGCGGGTTCGCACCGTGCGCTCGTCGAGGTCGCCCCGTTCCTCGTGAGCCCATAACGGCTGCTACCGACCCGCGGTTCCCTCGCGCTTGACGTTTCCTCAGCTGCGCGATCCTCGCGACTACGTCCGAAACATCCCCCTCGTTCCGTGAGTCTCCGGCAAGAATCCAACAGGGGTGAGAACGTTCGGTCTTGACAGATGGTAAGGGCTCCTTCAAGTCTCCAGGCTAGAACGTTCGTTCTTGAAGGGTGCCCCGGCGGTCCGTAACCGGTGGAAGCGGCTTCGTCGGCCGAGCCTGATGTGCCGGCTGCGCACCGAGGGGCACACGGTCCTCGCCCTGGCCCGCTCCACTTCGAGTGGGCGGAAGGGTGTTCGGCGCGGGAGCTTTACCGGTGCGGGATGAGTTGGCGGACTTTGCCGGGTGGGGCCGATTCGGGCGTGCCCCCGGTTTGGGCGGAGTGCCTGCGGGGTGTCGATGCTGTGGTCCACGCTGCGGCCCGTACGGAGTTCTGGGGTGACGTTGCGGGGTTCCGTGCTCATCGGCGCTGCGGGTGTGTCCACCGGTCCGCCGCGCGCCCCCGTGGTCGCCGGGTCAAGCTGGCCATCGAGCATGCGTTGCGCAGTGCCGCGTCGCAAGGGACGACTCTGGTGATCCTGCGGCCACCGCCCGTCCGGGGTGCGGGGATGGACATCGCCGAGACGGCCGCCGACGCCGCCAGGGGGAGGTTCGTATGGATCGACGACGGCCGCCACATCGCGGACTTCGTCCATGTCGACAATCTGGCCGACGCTGTCGCGCACTCCCTCACCCGGGGTTTTCACGTGGTTTCCTACTACGTCACCGACGGGGCGCCATGACGGTCCGCGACCTGTTCACCACGGTGCCGGCAACCCAGGGGTCGATGCCTCCGCTGCCCGAAGCGTCCCGCTGGCGGTCGCCGCGCCGGTCGCGGCCGTCATGGATCTCGGTGCCCGCCTGCTCGGCAGGGGCACTCCGCCACCGCTCACCAATTGGCTGGTCGCCTTCCTGGGCCGTGACCGCAGCTACGACATCAGTGCCGCCCGCGCCGTCCTCGGCCACCGGCCGGGCGTCAGCCTCGATGCCGGACTGCGGGAGACGGCGGCCCTGTCCCGCGGTGATCGCGCCGGCGCGGCGTAGCGAGTCGACAGCCCGGACCGCCTTGACCCCGCGTCAGCGACCGGACGTGTCGTCTCCGCGTCAGCGACCGGCCCGCTCGGTCCCCGCGCCCGCCTCCGCGACCCGGCGGGGAGGGAGTCCCTGTGGCGGAGCTGCCAGGGACTTCGGCGGCGGGGGTCCGGTCACGACTCGGGGGTCACGATCGCGAGGAGAGCCGCGGCGAAGGGGGCGGGGTCGAGGTCGCCCCGTACGGCGAGTTGCTGGGTGTAGCCGTGGCAGAGGGCCACGAATGCTTCGGCGATCCGGGCCGAGTGTGCGGGCTCATGATCGGGCAGGAGCGCGACGACGGCCTTGCGGGTCTCCTGGAGCTGGCGGTCGACCAAGGCGGCGAGGCTCGGAGTGACGGCGGCCTCGGCGTAGATCTGGGCGACCAGCCGGGCGTGGTGCTCCTCGCGCGCCAAGGTGCGGATGTGCTGGAGGAAGCCGTGGACGGACTCGGCGGTCAACTCCACGGGGAACGCCTGGCCGGCCTGTTCACAAATGGCGGCGACGATCTCGTCCTTGCCCTTGAAATACCGGTAAATCGCCCCGATGGAGAGCCCGGAGGCTTCGACGAGGTCGGTCATGGACGTCCGTGCGAAACCGTGAGCGGCGAAGCGGGCGCGGGAGGCATCGATGATCTGCTGACGGCGGGCGTCGAGGTGGGCCTGGCTGACCTTCGGCATAAGAGAATGACCATTCGTTTTATGTGTTAGCGTCGTCGACCGTACCCCACATCCTGAGGAGACTGTCGTGCGCTACCAGACCTTTGGACGAAACAGCGGCTTGCGGGTCTCGGAGTACGTGCTGGGCACGGCCAATTTCGGCTCGGCTCCGACCGCGGCTGGGCCGGAGGGGTCCAAGGCGATCTTCGAGTCGTTCGTGGCCGCCGGCGGGACCACCGTCGACGTCTCGAACATCTACCAGGACGGCGAGGCCGAGACCATTCTGGGCGGTCTGCTGGGACGGGACCGCGACGATTACGTCGTGATCACCAAGTACAGCGGAAGCAGGAGCGCCCAGGTCCGCCCCGGCACCACGGGCAACAGCCGCAAGACCATGATCCGGTCCCTGGAGGAGAGCCTGCGGCGGCTCGGGACGGACTACGTCGACGTTTTCATGCCGCACTTCCCCGACGGTGTGACCCCGATGCCGGAGATCCTGGCCGGCTTCGAGGACCTGGTCCGGGCGGGCAAGATCCGCTACGGCGGACTGTCGAACTTCCCGGCCTGGCGGGTGGCGGGCGCCGCCGTCAGGTCGGAACTGGGCGGGCGCATGCCGCTGGTCGGCCTCCAGACCGAGTACAGCCTCGCCGAACGCTCCGCGGAACGAGAGTATCTGCCGATGGCCCAGGCCCATGGTCTCGGCGTCATCCTCTACTCCCCGCTGGCCGGTGGCCTGCTGACCGGGAAGTACCGTCGCGGCGAGCGGGGGCGACTCAGCGCACGGGCCGCGGGCGAGGGTACGGCCGGCGAGGACGGCGCGCGGCGAACCGCCGTGCTGGACGCCGTCCTCGCCGTGGCCGAGGAACTGGGCACCGGCCCCGTCCAGGTCGCGCTGGCCTGGCTGCGCCAACGCGCCGCACGCGCCCGGACCTCGATGATCCCCATCGTGGGGCCTCGTACCCCGGCTCACCTGGCGGGATACCTCGACGCGCTGAACGTCGAACTCGCCCCGCACCACTACCGGATGCTGGACGAGGTCAGCGCGATCAGGCTAGGCGCACCGTACGAGGACGTGGCCGGCGCACTGACGCACGGCGTCGACGGGGACCGGAGTCTCCTCGACGACCCGCTCGTCCCGGTCAGCTGAGACACCGGCCCCACCGCCCGCCGGACCGATCCTGCTCCTGCCCGGCCCGGGCCTGCCTCCTTGTCCACCCACCCATTCCGCCCGGAGTGCGCATGCCCCTCGCCCGCCTCGCCGCCATCAACCTCGAATGCTCCGATCCCGTCTCGCTGGCCCGCTTCTGGGCTCATCTGCTCGGTGGAGAGGTGGCAGTCGAGACACCGGGCTTCTGCGCCGTCAGGGCCGGAACGCTCCACCTCGGTGCCGTCCGCGTGGCGGACTACCGGCAGCCGACCTGGCCCTCTGGCGAATGCCCACAGCAGATGCACCTCGATCTGACCGTCGAGGACCTCGACACCGCCGAGCACGAGGCGGTCCGCCTCGGCGCCACGAAGGAACGCCTTCAGCCCGCCCCGGAACGCTCCCGTGTCCTGCGGGACCCGGCCGGCCACCCCTTCTGCCTGCGTTCCTGAAACCCCGGCCGGCGGAACGGAAGCCCCGGGGCAGCCTTCGGTCCGCGGTACGGCTCCTCGCGTTCCTCCCCGAAGTGACGCTCTGACCGGCTGCTGCATCCCTGCGCATCGTCGCCGGCGCACTCCAGCGCCGCCGCCTCCGCGCGGTCGCGCCCTGGACCGAGGAGGACCGCGCCACCACGGCCACCGAAGGAAGACCGGAGTGACCAACACCCGCACAGACGTCGTGATCCGTACGTACGCGCCCGGCCAAGTCCCGTCCTTGCTCGACACGACCGCGTGACCGCTGCAGACTCGGTAGGGTTGACAGCCGCCAGAAGCCCACGCGGTGCCGGACTCGCTACATCACTGAAGTCGACCAAGCCGCTTCGGAATTGTGCGCCCTCAAAGTCGTCAGTATCGCCGCGGAACACGGCATCGCTGAACTGCGGGCTCCTCGGTACACACGCTGGTTAATGGGGGCCGGTTCTTGTCCGTATCCGTCGGCGCCCGGCTGCTGCTCGGTGCTCATGCGGCCCATTCCAGTCCGAGGCCGGCCAGCGCCCGAAGCCTGTCGGCGGTGAGCTTGGCCCGCCTGCTCTTGCTGTTGCTGAGAAACACACCGAGCTTCACGAGATGCTCCTGGCCGTCGATGACGATCCGTTCCTCGTGGGCCCTGGGGACGGTCAAGGAGCCCGTGCGGGCCCTGGTACTGCGGCCAGACCGCAACACCCCGCTCGAAGGCGCTCACGGGCGCCGTGGACGCCTCCGCGGGCACGTCCGTCTCCACCGGGGCCGTCGCCGCGGTGAGCGGTGCGACGCCGACCTTCTCCAGGAGCTCGCGCTGCTCGTCCATCAGCCCCGTCCAGGCGGTGTGCTGACGCTGTTTCGCCAGCTACTTGTCCACGTCCATGCCGTGGACGGACGCCGGGCAGTACAGGGAGTGGTCGATCTCGTCCATCAGCAGTTCCCGCAGTGCCTGCCGGTCGGGCGCCCACGCGGGGTTTCAGCGCTCGTCGATCGCGGCGAGCGCTTCGGCCCGTCGGCGGGCGCGGCCCGGGTTCTTGCCCAGTCCGCGGAGGCGGCGGATGTTGGTGAGCCACTGCGACCGCGCGGTCGAGGGCGACGCAGTGCCGCGAGGCCGCCAGGGTGCTGTGGAGCTCGTAGTGCGCCTGCGCGGCGGCCAGGTTCTCGGCGAAGGCGGCCTCGGCGGTCCCGCGCCTGCCGAGGCGGGGGCCCCGACGTCATCAACGGGTCGGGTACCGGGCTGCGGCGCCGAGTTCGCCGGCGGCCCGCCGAATCTACTGGGCGCCCGTGTCGAGGAGTGCGACGTCGGCGTTGCGGGCGAAGAGGCCTTCGTTGGCGCTTGGGCAGTGCGCGGCGCGAAGTGCCGGCCGTCGGGCAGTCCCTCCGAGAGGGGCGGAGTCGGCGGCGCCGGTGTCAGTGGGCGGCTGCGGGCGACCCTCACATGTTTGGTGGTGACTTGAATGTCAGAGGAAGTTCGTAGGGTCATTCCATGATCGACGGGCGGAGGCGTCCGTGACGGCGGCCGTATGGAGGGTGTCAGGGTGGAGTGGGGGCGCAGGGAGCTGCAGGAACGTCCGCGGTGGGTGCTGGATCCGTTGGTGGGTGTAGGGCCGGTCCGGTTCGGGATGAGCCAGACGGAGGTGGAGGGCGCGCTTGTCTTGCCGGAGCGGAGCGATAGGCGGGGGTCGGGCAGTGGCGGGTTCTGGACGCGGTACCGGGGCGAGTGGGAGGGGATGACGTTCATCCACGGCCATGACGGGCTGCTGGCCGCGGTCGCGGTGGATGCCCTGCGTGGTCCGCTCGTACGGGTCGACGACGTTGAGTTGGTCGACCGGGTGCCATCCGAGGTGCGGGGTGATATCCACGGTCTTGCCTGCGAGCAGGGTGTGGAGGTCCGGGTGAATTTCAGCGGCGACCCGGAGGTTGCGGCGTGGGGGGTGTCGATGGGGACTGCGGCTGATTGCGGCCTGGACGGTACCCGCAGGGACGGGCTGGTGACGTCGGCACTGCTGTGTGGGCCGGGTATCGCCGACGACCCCTACGAGTCAGAGCCGGTCATTCACTGGCGCGACGTCGACAGCAGGATCCCGCCTCGCAGTCCCGGCGTGTGGCCGGTCGTTCCCGACGAGGAGCGGCCACAGTGGCAGTGGACGCCGATGCAGCAGGTCGGGCCGCTCATCTTCGGGATGAGCCCGTACGAGGTCGCTGCCGTCTTGGGCGAGCAGCCTGCCCACCGGGAAGGCGCGTTCCCGTTCTGGTTCTGGAAGAAGTCCGGTGTATGGGACCTGAGGGTGGATCATTTTCCGGGGGTCGGGGTCAGTGCCCACTACGCAGGGCCGGTGCCCCGGCTTGGCGGCGTCACCGTCCACGGGCGGACCGGGCCTCAGCTCCACCACTGGGGGATCCCGCTTACAGGCATCCAACCGACCGCCCTGGACGCCGCGATCATCCAGTACGCCGAGGACACCTCGGATGCCTGGTTGACGTTCTCCTCCAGCGGCGCCGCGGCCCCCTCCGACGTTCAGCTGTCCATCGGCACCGCCCGGACCGGTGACAACTGCATCAGCGAGCCCAGCTTCTACCAGGCGGACTGGGAGATGCCCTGACCTCCGACGTCCAGAGGCTGAGCCCACACCCCGGGGCCCTCTCTATTTGGTCGAGGGGTCTGGACGACAACACCCGGTGGCTCTGCGGCAGGGCTGCCGGGTGCTGCGGGCGGAAGCCGTCGAGCTGGCGGTCGCCGCGCCGTGATCCCTGTTCTCCCGCCCGGCGGCCGGCAGGAGTGACCGACCGTCCCGGCGCGCGCCCCGCGGTGGCTCTGTCATCCCCCGGACGTGACTGGAGCGTGAACGAACCCGTCCGGCGCCGGTCAGGAGAAGGCCGGTTCGGCCGCGGCTGCCACACAGCAAAGGGGCCGAGCCGGGCAAGATCACCCTGCCGGGCCCCACTCGTTTCCGACTGCTCACCTGCAGAGGCGGATGCGCGGCCCCCACGCATCCGCCAGGTCGTCCAGGAAACCGGCCTCCAGTTCCTTCCCCCACTGGCCCCGCAGGAGGAACGGCGCGGCTTCCATTCGCTCCAGGATGACCGGCGTCTCGGGTTGTCCGATCAGCGCGTACCGGCCGTGCGACGCCGGACGAGTACCCGGCCCGTACGCCCGCAGCAGCTCCTCCAGACGACCCCGGTGCTCCACCATGAACGCCTCCAGGTGCTCGACGTACCCCTGGCGTTCCTCGGCACGCACCGCGTACAGCGCGACGTTCAGGAACTCACCGTCTGGCCAGTGACGCTCGCCGGGCGCGGCCACGGCCCACGGGAAGCGTTCGACGGCCGCCAGGACGTCTCGCGCGAACGCGTCCACATGGCACTGCTCGGTACTCATGCCGCCCACTCCAGTCCGAGGCCGGCCAGCGCCCGAAGCCTGTCGGCGGTGAGCTTGGCCCGCCTGCTCTTGCTGTTGCTGAGAAACACACCGAGCTTCACGAGATGCTCCTGGCCGTCGATGACGATCCGTTCCTCGTGGGCCCTGGGGACGGTCAAGGAGCCCGTGCGGGCCTTGTACTGCGCGAGGGCCGCGACGCCCTTCTCGAAGGCGCCCACGGCCTTCCCTGGGGCCTTGGCAGGCTCCGTCCGTTCGGGGGGCAGCGGTACCACGCCGACCGCCTCCAAGAGCGCGCGCTGCTCGTCCATCAGCCCCGTCCAGACGGTGTGCTGACGCTGTTTCGCCAGCCATTTCCCGATGTCCATGCCGTGGACTGTGAAGCCGGGCAGCACGTGGTGGTCCTCTTCGTCGCGCACGAGTTCGCGGAGTGCGGCGTAGTGGCGCTGCCAGTCGGCCGGCCACGACGGGTTCCAGTGCTCGTCCACGGTCTCCAGCGCCGCCTTCCACTCCGGGTGGCCCTCCAGGGCGCCCGGGCGGCGCAAATTGCTCAGCCACTGTCCTACCGGCCGGTCCAGGGCTACGGCGGGCCGCGGAGCGCAGAGGGTCCAGTGCTGCTCGTAGTACGCCTTGGCGGCCTCGAGGTTCTCCCGGAACCGCTCGTCCGTCAGGGACCAGACCATGCCGAGCTTCTCCAGCCGTGCCGCGCGCTGCCCGGTCATCTGCCCCGCGCCGTACGCCCGTCGCTGCTCCGCGACCCATTGGCCAAGGGGAGTCGCCCCTTCCCGGTGTCCGTACGGGACCCGGGCATGCTGTTCCCGATCGACGTACGTCTTGAGTGCCGCCCAGCCACGCGCCCAGTCCTGCCGCTCGGTGTCGATCACGTTGAACGAAACCCAGTCCGCGACCATCACCGGGTCACGCGGAGCCGCGAAACGCAGCAGCAGACGAGTTTCCTCTTCTCCATCCCCGGGCTTCGCACCGATGAAAGCGGACGGCTGCGCCACGTTCTTCTGCGGTTCCTGTGGAATAGCGAGAAGTTCGACGGCCTCTTCGTCGTGCGCGCGCAGACCTTCCAATACCTTCACCAAGGGCCGGTACGATCCGGACGTGAACATATCCTCCGGCTGTTCACCGGGCTGGAGAAATACCGGCACGATCAAAGAGGCGAGCTTGCCCTCTCCGGGCTTCTGACGCAGCGCCCGGCCGATGGCCTGGACGATGTCGTGCGGGGCACCCTTCGGGTCCAGCAGGGCCACCGAGTCCACGCTTCGAATATCGACGCCCTCCCCGAGGACCCGGCAGTTCGAGAGGACCGCACGCCGAGTCGTCGACCCGAACTGCCCCAGGACATCACGCCGGCGCTCCGGGGCATGCTCACCCATCAGCCAGTCCGCCCACACCGTCGCCGGGTACTTCTCGGGCCGATCGGCGTGCAGCTTCGCCGCGACGCGCTCCAGACCCTCCGCATACGCCGCCGCCTCTATCGTCCGGTGATGGAACGTGATGCACGTCTGCAGATCATGCTGCGCCATGGTGTGCAGCAACGCCGCCTGGAGGGCGCCCAGGCGCTGCCCGCGGACCTTCTCACTGTGCCGCTCCTCGCCCGTCAGCCGCTCGGGCGTGACGACTGGGTCCTTCAGCTCCAGGACGATGATCTGATACCGCGCCAGCAGCTTCCGGGACACGGCCGATGCCAAGGAGAGCTTGTAGAGGACCGGCCCGAAGACGCGCTCGTCGTCCATGGAGGCCGCCATCTCGCGCGGCAGCGGGTCCCGCGCCCCCTCCGCGACCTCGCGGTTCAAGCGCTCCTCCCAGATCCGCGGCGTGGCCGTCAGGTACAGGCGGCGGTGTGCCGGGATGACGTGCTGGCTGTGGATGTCGGCCCATGCCTTGCCCATCGAGCCGGACGTCCGGTGGGCCTCGTCGACCACGGCCAGGTCCAGCGGGGCGAGCTGCTGCCCGTAGACGCCCTCAAATGCCTCCGCGAGCACCCCCAGCGAGGCGTACGTCCCGAAGATGGTGACGGGCCCCTCGCCGTGCCACAGCGCCAGCTGCACGGGATTCGTGGTCGAGCGCACCTTGAGGTTCCACAGGTCCGGGTCGTCAGTGAGGCTGCACACGGCGACCGCCGGCCCGGTGTGCCCCACCTCGCCCCACGCCTGGACGGTCTGGGTCAGGAGATCCAGGGTCGGCACCAGAACGAGAACGCGGCCGTTTGGCACAATGCGCTTTGCCGAAGCCGCCGCAATGATGGTCTTTCCCGTTCCGCACGCGGCGTGCACCTGCCCTCGCAAACCATTAACGGGAATACCACCGGGCGGAATATCGAGGCCGCGCACAATGGCGGCCACCGCCTCAACCTGGTGGTCACGTAGCTTCACGGCCATTTCCTGGATTCTCCTATTCGCGAAATTGGCGCGTAATCAGAAATGAAAGTCCGGCCGCGAAGCGAGGGGCCGGGAAGATGCTGTCTGTACCCAGATGCTACACAGCAAGAACCTGCGATGCATCACCCCTGTTACATCTTCGCCCCGTAGGCTGACACTTGGCTGAATCCAACCTCACACTCACGGCTCATGGAGTACGCTGGCAGCAAAGCATTGGTGAAGGTGAACGGTCACACGCGAAGGAGGGGTTTGGGTGGAGCGCAGCGGAACCCGTCACCGCAAAGAGGCCGGCGCCCGACCGAGCCGACTAACCGTCATCCCGCCGGGAGAGTACTGGCCAGAAACCCAAACCCTACACAAGGCCAAGCCTGATGCACCGACAGCCCCACCCCGCAGCCAGCCCGGCGGAGCCGGTGGGCGGGAGCGTAAGCGGACGCCCTTCAGGTGCCCGCGCAAGCGGGCACCGTCAATTCGCACTTGCGCGAATTGTATTCCGTCAAGAATTCCGTTTACGGAATTCCATTCCCGCGCTTGCGCGGGAATTCGAATTGCGCTTGCGCAATTCGCGCTCTATGCAGCGGCTTGCCGCTGCATATCCCGCC